>DATMUT010000297.1:0-2610 GCA_035563755.1 Novosphingobium sp. | reverse complement strand
CGTGGCGGCCCATCACGAGATCGTGCTGGCCATTGTGGGCGGCCTCTTCGTGCTCGAGGCGGTGTCGGTCATCGTGCAGGTGTTCTGGTACAAGCGCACGGGCAAGCGGGTGTTCCGCATGGCCCCCATTCACCACCACTTCGAGCAGAAGGGCTGGGCCGAATCGACCGTGGTGATCCGCTTCTGGATCGTCTCGATCGTGCTGGCGCTGATCGGCCTTTCCACGCTCAAGCTGCGGTGAGGGGGCGATGATCACCTCGGCCAAGGCCTTTGCCGGCAGGAAATACGCGGTGCTGGGGCTGGCCCGTTCGGGTCAGGCGGCGGTTGCCTCGCTGATTGCGGGGGGCGCGCATGTGACCGCATGGGACGCGCGCGAGGAACCGCGCGCCGCCGTGCTGGCCGCCTATGCCGGGCAGGATGGCGCGGTGATCGAGATGGCCGACCCTTGCGCGATCGACCTGTCGGACTATGCCGGCATGGTTGTCTCGCCCGGCGTGCCCATCAATCGCCACCCGGTGGCCGATGCCGCGCGGGCGGCCGGCGTGCCGCTGGTGTGCGATATCGAACTGTTCGCCCAGTGCCGGCCAGCCCTGCCCGAACACCGCGTGGTGGGGATTACCGGCACCAACGGCAAGTCGACCACTACGGCCCTGACCACGCATCTGCTCAGGGAGGCGGGCATTCCCGCGCTGATGGGCGGCAACATTGGCCTGCCGGTTCTGGGGCAGGAGCCTTTGCCCGAGGGCGGGGTCTATGTGCTCGAGCTGTCGAGCTATCAGATCGACCTGACGCAAAGCCTGGATTGCGATGTGGCGGTGCTGCTCAACCTCACGCCCGACCACCTCGACCGCTACGACGGTTTTGCCGGCTATGCCGCCAGCAAGGCCCGCCTGTTCGGCATGCAGGGCATAGGCCGCCTGGCCATTGTGGAATATCGCGCCGAGATGGAGGAGGACGTGCTGCGCCACGCCCCCGACAACCAGCCGATGCTGTTCCTTGATGGCGTGGACCTGCCGGGCGATCAGGCCGACTGGCCGTCGTTGCAGGGGCCGCACAACCGGGCCAATGCGCAGGCGGCGGTGGCAACGGTGCGTCATCTGGGGGTGGATGACGCCACCATCGAGCAGGGCCTGAAGAGCTTTCGCGGCCTGCCGCACCGGATGGAGCAGGTGGCCACGCATGAGGGCGTGATCTTCATCAACGATTCCAAGGCGACCAACCCTGCCTCGACCGCGCCGGCGCTGGCCGCCTTTGCGCCGGCGGGCGGGCACCGGCGCATCCACTGGATTCTGGGCGGCCTGCCCAAGGGCGATGATCTCGACGATTGCGCGCCCTATTTCGCCCATGTCGCGGCGGCCTATACCATTGGCGATGCCGGCGCGCGCTTTGCCGAAATTCTGGCGCCCCACGTGCCGGTGCACCGTGCCGAGATGATGGTCGAGGCGATCCGGCAGGCGATGGCCGCCGCGCGCGCCGGCGATGTGGTGCTGCTCAGCCCTGCCTGCGCCAGCTTCGACCAGTTCCGCGATTACGAGGCGCGCGGCGACGCGTTCCGCCAGATCGTGGCCGTGCTGACCGGCACGCAAGATGCCGGGCAAAACTGATGGCGCATCCCGCCGCCCTTGATGCAGCGCCCTATGTGCCGGGCACCCCGCGCGGTTCGGGCGCCGGGCAGCGACGCAAGGCGCGCGGCGAGTGGGCGATGTGGTGGCGCGAAATCGACCGCGTGCTGCTGGTGCTGGTGCTGGCGCTCATGGCGATCGGCACTCTGGCGGTGGCGGCGGCCAGCCCGGCCAGCGCGCGGCGCCTCTCGACCGCGGCCAAGCATCTGGATGACCTGCACTTCTTTACCCTGCACCTGCGCTGGCAGGCGGCGGGCCTGGTGGCCATGATCGCCGCATCGCGCCTCTCGCGCGAGCAGGCGCGGCGGGTGGGCATTGTGCTGGGCTTTGCCATGATGGCCGGGCTGGTGCTGGTGCCGCTGGTGGGCACCAATGTGAATGGCGCCAAGCGCTGGCTCAATCTGGGCGTTTCGCTGCAGCCTTCCGAATTCCTCAAGCCGGCTTTCGCCATCACGTTGGCGTGGATCCTGTCGTGGCGTCTGCGCGACCCCAAGCTGCCGGTCATGCTGATCTCGACCGGGATCATGGGCGCTGTGGGCGTCTTGCTCATGCTGCAGCCCGATTTTGGCTCGACGGTGCTGTTTGCCGCTGTGTGGTTCGTGCAGATCCTGCTGTCGGGCCTGCCCCCGCGCTTGATCGGCGCGGCGGCGGGCGCGGGTGTGGTGGGCGTTGCGGCCGCCTACGAATTCTATGCCAACGCGCGCCACCGCATCGACGATTACCTGCTGCCCTGCCTGCCGACCTCGTTCGACCAGGTGTGTCTGGCCAAGCGCACGCTGCTGGCGGGCGGGTGGACCGGCTCGGGCCTGTGGCTGGGCGTCAAGAAGCTCAGCCTGCCCGAGGCGCATACCGACTACATCTTCTCGGTCATTGGCGAGGAATTCGGCCTGCTGATGTGCGCGCTGGTGGTGGTGCTGTATCTGGCGATCATCGCGCGGGTGCTCATGCGCCTGATCGAGGAGGATGACCTGTTCACCGTGCTGGCGGG
>DATMUT010000296.1:0-3232 GCA_035563755.1 Novosphingobium sp. | reverse complement strand
ATATCTCGTCGATGACGATGCCAGTTTGCGCAATTCCATTCGCTTCCTGTTGTCCAACCACGGACGCGACGTAACCAGCTTCGAGCGGGGCGAGGATTTCCTGGCCCGTCAATGCGATCTGGTGCCAGGCCCGATTCTGCTGGACGTGCAGATGAACGGGATGGACGGGCTGGCGGTGCAAAAGCAGTTGCAAACGCAGGGGTGCCATTGGCCGGTGATCATCCTGACCGGCCATGGCGACATTTCGATGGCGGTGCGCGCGATCAAGGCCGGCGCTGTCGATTTCCTGACCAAGCCGTTTGCCCGCGCCGATCTGCTATCGGTGCTAGCCCAGGCCGATGCCCGCCTGCTCAGCCAGGATGCCATACTCGACCAGAGCGAACTGGCCCGCCATCGCCTTGCGGTGCTGACCCTGCGCGAACAGCAGGTGCTGAACGAACTGGCGCGCGGCCTGCCCAACAAGACGATCGGCTATGATCTGGGCATCAGCGCCCGCACGGTCGAAATTCACCGCGCCAATGTGATGCGCAAGCTGGGGGTGCAATCCTTCCCCGATGCGCTGCGCATTGCCTTTGCCGCCGGGATGCCTTTTGCCAATGTGGCGGATCTGGCCCCGCCGCATGGACAGGTGCCACCCAACTGCCACTGCGCCAGCGACGTGGGTGAAGTGCCGCTCAGCGCCTGAGGCGCGGGGTTTACACGCGCCCGCACGCCTGCCACGCTCATTCCCGTAGAACAGGGGCGCCCTTCCGGCGTCCCACACGGGAGAAACCATCAGCCATGTCCGCCAGCGCCAACAGCGCCGCATCCCTTCTGTCCGCCGCAATGAGCCATTGCCCGCTGGTCGCGATCCTGCGCGGCGTGCGCCCCGACGAAGTGGTCGCCATTGCCGACGCGCTCGTCGACAACGGCTTTGCCCTCATCGAAGTGCCCCTCAACTCGCCCGATCCGCTGGCCTCGATCGCGGCGCTGGCCGGGCGCTATGCCGGCCCCGTGCAAGTTGGCGCGGGCACCGTGCTCACCACGGCCGATGTGGCCAATGTGGCGGCAGCCGGCGGGCGCCTCATCATCTCGCCCAACACCGATGCCGCCGTCATCCGCGCCAGCGCGCAGGCCGACCTTATCAGCCTGCCGGGGTTCTTCACCCCCAGCGAAGGTTTTGCCGCATTGGCGGCCGGCTCGCACGGGCTGAAACTGTTCCCCGCCGAAGGGGCCAGCCCCACCTATCTGCGCGCGCAAAGGGCGGTGCTGCCGCGCGATGTGCCGGTGCTGGCGGTGGGCGGTGTGACGCCTGCCAATCTGGGCGAATGGATGGCCGCCGGGGCCGATGGCGCGGGCCTTGGGTCGGCGCTCTACAAGCCGGGCATGACGGCCGCGCAAGTGGGCGAGCAGGCCGCCGCCTATGTCGCCGCGTGGAAGGCGGTTTGACGCAGGGCTGACGCGCAAGGGGGCCGCCCCCTCGCCCAAAAAAGAAACCCCGCGCCGGCCCGAAAGGGCGCGGCGCGGGGTTTGCTTTATCCGTCAGCCAGAATGGCGATCAGAAGTGCAGCGCCCGCCCATAGGCCGACAGCACGCTCTCATGCATCATTTCCGACAGGGTCGGGTGCGGGAACACGGTGTTCATCAGTTCCTGCTCGGTCGTTTCCAGCGTTTTGCCCACGACATAGCCGTGGATCAGCTCGGTCACTTCCGCGCCGATCATGTGCGCGCCCAGCAGTTCGCCGGTCTTGGCGTCGAACACGGTCTTGATGAAGCCTTCCGGCTCGCCCAGCGCGATCGCCTTGCCGTTGCCGATGAAGGGGAAATTGCCGACCTTGACGGCATAGCCCGCTTCCTTGGCCTTGGCCTCGGTCAGGCCAACGCTGGCCACCTGCGGGTGGCAATAGGTGCAGCCCGGAATGTTGCGGCGGTCCAGGCCATGCGGGTGCACGTCCTTGTTGCCCAGTTCCTGCGCGATGGCCTCGGCAGCGGTCACGCCCTCGTGGCTGGCCTTGTGCGCCAGCCAGGGGCCGGGCGTCACGTCGCCAATCGCCCACACGCCCTTCACATTGGTGCGGCCATAGTCGTCGATGGCGATGATGCCGCGCTCGGCCTTGATGCCCAGTTCCTCAAGGCCGATGTTCTCGGTGTTGGCGGCCACGCCCACCGCAACGATCACATGGCTGAAGTCCTGCTCGGTGACCTTGCCATCCTTGTCCTTGATCTTGGCCTTGATACCGGTTGCGCTGGCGGTGATGCCATCGACGCCGGTCTTGGTCAGGATCTTCATGCCCTGCTTGGTCAGCGCCTTTTCAAGGAAGCTCGACACGTCGGCATCCTCGACCGGCACGACGCGGTCCATCATCTCGACGACGGTGACGTCTGCGCCCATGTCGTTGTAGAAGCTGGCGAATTCGATGCCGATCGCGCCCGAGCCGATGACCAGCAGCTTGCTCGGCATCTCCTTGGGCGTCATCGCGTGGCGATAGGTCCAGATGCGGTTGCCGTCGGCCTTGGCAAAAGGCAGGTCGCGGGCGCGCGCGCCGGTGGCGATAATGATGTTCTTGGCCGAAAGCGTCTCGACCTTGCCGTCGGCGGCCGTCACCTGCAACTGGCCGGGCTTGAGCAGCTTGCCCACGCCCATGTGCACAGTGATCTTGTTCTTCTTCATCAGGTGCGTCACGCCCTGATTGAGCTGCTTGGCAACGCCGCGCGAACGGGCCACCACCGCTGCCAGATCGGCGCGGATATTGTCGGCCGCCAGACCGTAGGCCTTGGCGTGCTGCATCTGGTGGAACACCTCGGCCGAGCGCAGCAGCGCCTTGGTCGGAATGCAGCCCCAGTTGAGGCAGATGCCGCCCAGGTTCTCACGCTCGACAATGGCGGTCTTGAGGCCCAGCTGCGCCGAGCGAATGGCGGCCACATAGCCACCGGGGCCCGAACCCAGAACGATCACATCATACTGTTCAGCCACGAAATTACTCCTGATCCACGGGGGCCGGCACCACGGCACGAGGGCGCCCGTTCTCATCGACAGCAACAAAGGTGAACACGGCCTGCGTCACCTTCACCGCCTCCAGTTCGAAGCGATGGCGGCGCCATGCCTCGATGACGATCGTCATCGAGGAGCGCCCCACCTTCTGCAATTCGGCATAGACCGAGACCTCGTCGCCCACTTTCACCGGCTGGTGAAACTGCACGCCGTCCATGGCAATGGTCACGGCGCGCCCGCGCGAATGGCGGGCGGCAACCA
>DATMUT010000295.1:0-2612 GCA_035563755.1 Novosphingobium sp. | reverse complement strand
GGCTATCACCTGTGGGTGGAGGTGCCCGATGATCTCGACAGCCGGCACCTGTGCGATGCGCTGCGCCAGCACGGCCTGCCGGCCATCCCCGGCGATGCGTTTGCGGCCGACAGATCGGCGCCCGGGCCGGGCGCGATGCGGGTGTCGATCGGCGGGGCGATTACCCCGGACCAGTTGCGGCGGGGGCTTCACCTTCTTTCGGCCCTCACCAGCCCGCAAGCCCCGCGCAAGGTCAGCCTGGTCTGACCCGGCATGGCCTTGCCAACACCACCTCGGCGCGGGTGCCAAAATCCCGCATTTTCAGCCTGAAACCGCGCTTTGACAGCGCCCCTCTCGATAGTCAGCATCAGGATACAGCGATGGAATGGGTTCCGATTGTCCTCGTCACGTTCAAACTGGCCGTGCTCGGCACAGGCATGTTCCTGTCGATCAAGTGGCATTACGATCAGGACATGAAAAAGAAAAACGAAGCCAAGAAGCAGCAGGAAGCCGCCGAGCAGAAGCCTGACGCCGGCGATCAGGCCTGACAGTCGCATGGTTCGCTTCTTGCCGGCGTCGGGCATTGCCGGCGCCATCTGCGAGGCCTAGGGCGGCAGGCGAAGGCATCGCTCTTGTACCGGCGGCCTTGGCAGATGGCGGTTGATTTACCCGATGTCGACGATGGACCTCAATGATTTCGCCTTTTTCGCCGCCGTGGTGCAGCATGGCGGCTTTACCGCCGCCGCGCGCGCCACCGGCGTCGACAAGGCCCGCCTCTCGCGCCACATCGCCACGCTCGAGGAGCGGCTGGGCGTGCGCCTGCTCCAGCGCTCGACCCGCAGCGTTTCGCTCACGCAGGCGGGCAAAGGCTTTTACGAAGGCTGCCTGGTGGTCATGGACGGCGCGCGCGTGGCCTGCGACAGCGTGCTGGAATTCAAGAAAGAGCCCACCGGCACCATTCGCGTGGGCAGCCCGGTCATTCTGGCGCAGAATTTCCTGGCGCCCATCCTGCCCGCCTATATGGCCGCGCATCCCAAGGTGTCGGTGCTGGTCGAGGCGACCGACCGGATGCTGCATCCGCTCGACGAGCATTTCGACGTGGTGCTGTGCGCCCAGTCGCGCGTGCCCGATTCAGCCAGCCTTGTCGCGCGCGAGGTGGGGCGCATCCGCCGGGTGCTGGTGGCAGGCCCGAACGCGCTGCGCCAGTGGCCCCAGCTGTCCTCGCCCGAGGATCTGGCCCATGTGCCCACCATCGCCCGCCTGGCCGACATGCACGAGGACATGGCGCGATGGAGCATGGAAAGCGAGCACGAGGCCCCGCGCCGGGTCGAACTGGCGCCGCGCCTCATCACGGGCGACCTGCATATCCAGATGGAGGCGGCCAGCAACGGCATTGGCGTTGCGCTGTTGCCCGAACCGCTGGTGGCAACGCCTTTGGCGCGCGGCGATGTGGTGCGGGTGCTGCCCGAATGGTTCACGCCCGAATACAGCGTGTTCCTGGTCTATCCCACGCCGCGCGGCATGTTGCCATCAGTGCGCAGTTTCATCGATTTCGTGATGGCCAGCATGAGCGTGAGCGAAATCATGAGCGCCAGCCCGGTGATCGCCGCCGGCAAGCATCCGCTGACCGATCTGCTGTAACACGGCGCAAAGGCCATGCCCGCAGGCTGGTGAAAGGGGGGGACTACCAGCCTGCGGGGTGCGCGTTGCGGCACGGCCACGGATCCGGGCCGCAACGGCGGGGGGCCTTAGAAGCGGTAGGCGACGCCGGCCATCACCTGGTGGCGGTCCAGCATGCCTGCGCCTTCGCTCAGGTCGGTGTAGCGATATTCGAGGCGGGCCGAGATCTTGGGCGTGAGCTTGTGCTCGACGCCGCCGCCCAGCAGCCAGCCGTCACGGTCGCTCGAACCGGAGATGTAGCCGGCCGGCGTGAGCACCGCGCCGCCGATCAGCTCGTTGCTGTAGCCGCCGCGCACATAGAGCAGCGTCTTGCGCGTCACCAGGTAGCCGGCGCGCACCGACAGGTCGACCGAGCGCTTGACGCTGAGCGAGGCCGCGCCATTGCCCCAGGTCGACGAGATCGGGAAGTTCGCCTCGACCTGCGCGCCGAGCACGATGCGGGGCTGCACTTCCTTGTCGTAGCCCATGAACACGCCCACCGTGCCGGTGTCGCTGGTCTGGGCCAGCGGGGTCACGCCAACGGCGGTGTTGGGGTTGCGGGCGTTGGTTTCTTCCCAGCCACCCTGAACGCCGATGAACGGGCCGGTGAAGCTTTGCGCATTGGCCACATGAGCCGAACCCAGAGCCAGTGCCGCCGCAGCGCAAGAGACGAGAGCTTTCACAAAATTCCTCCTTGTCCTGCCCATTCTTGGTGGCGGCCTGCGCCCCTGATTTGCAAGGGGTTATAGGCTGTTCCATCGGGGGATGGGCTGTGGTGAGGCGCCAACTGCGCCTGTTTGGGCCAAGTGATAAGCCGGAAATGCCATGAAGGATTGTTGTCGAAATGATGCTAATCGCGGCGGCAAGCCACAGGCCGATGGGCGAACACAGCGCAATGGCATGGCTTGCAATCCGCCACGCCGGGCCTATGTGCCAAGCCATGGCCCGCCCGCATCAGACAGGCGGCCCGCACC
>DATMUT010000294.1:0-4066 GCA_035563755.1 Novosphingobium sp. | reverse complement strand
CGAGCGGGCCGGCAATCGTGCCGCCCACGCGCCATTCGTGGTCATCGGTCACAAGGGCGGTCACGCGCCCGGTCAGCGTGTCGGTGGGCTGCTGGGTGCTGATGTTGAGCACGCCGGCAATGGCGCTCTTGCCGAACAGGGTGCTTTGCGGGCCTTTGAGCACCTCGACCCGCTCGATATCGACCAGATCCTTGAAGGCCTGCGCCTGAAAGCCCAGCGGCACATCGTCGATCACGATGGCCACGTCCGACTCTACGGCAATGCCGTTGGTCAGCGTGCCAATGCCGCGCAGGTTGATCGAATTGTTGCCCGGCTGCGACCCGTAATTCAGCGTCAGCCCCGGCACCAGCTTGGGCAGGTCGTTGATATCGCGTACGTTCTGGCGGGCCAGCAGCGCGCTCGTCACGGCCGTTACCGAGACCGGCACGTCCTGCAGGCGCTCGGCGCGGCGGGTGGCGGTCACCACGATGTCGGCGATGGCAGGCGTTGCCTCGGCAGCTTGCGGGGCGGCTTGCGGCGTGGCGGCGGGGGCGGTCTGGGCCTGTGCCTGATGGGCCAGGGCCAGCGCGCCAATGGCAGACGCCAGCAGCCGCGCACGGCGGGATGGATGCAGCGTAATCCTCACGGTCCCTCTCCTCGGGATGTCGTTTTGCAACCGGTCTTTGCCGGACATGACGATTCGTAACGCATAAAAATGAGGATGACAACAGGTCATATGATGAATTATGAGGGGTGCATCGCCAGGTCGTCAAAGTGGTGGCCAAGGCGGCCCCAACCGGGATAGGGAACGAGGATGCAGACCAAGCCGCTGGCCAGACGCACGCTGGCCACTGAACTTGTTGAGGAATTGCGCTCGCAGATCGAGGCTGGCGCGCTGGTGGCTGGCGACCGGATCCCGACCGAGAAGGATCTGGTTGGCAGTTATGGCGTGAGCCGCACCGTCGTGCGCGAGGCCGTTGCGCGCCTGACCGCCGAGGGTTTTCTCGAGCCGAGGCAGGGGTCTGGTGTGTTCGTCACCATGCCCCCGCCGGCCGCCTTTCAGGTCACGCATACCGAGCTTGAGGATCTGGTCGAGGTCATCCGCTTCCTGGAACTGCGTCAGGCGGTCGAGGTCGAGATGGCCGGCCTTGCCGCCTTGCGCCGCAGCGACGAGGACGTGGCCGCCATGCGCGCTTGCGCCGCGCAGATTGGCCGCGAATTTGCCGCCGGCAAATCCAGCACCGAGGCGGACGAGGAACTGCACGCGCTGATCGCCAAGGCATCGGGCAACCAGTATTTCGTGCGCTTCATCGAGTTTCTCGAACTGCGCATGGTGCCGCGCCGCAATCTGGTCACCGATCTGGATGAGGCGGCGCTGGCGGCCTATTTCCGCGAGGTTGACGCCGAGCATGTCGCGCTGATCGAGGCCATTGCCCGGGGCGACAGCGAGGGCGCGCGCGCCGCTGCTCGCCAGCATCTGGAAAACGCGCGCACGCAGATCGAGCACTTCATCGCGCGCTGTCAGCCTTCGGGCCAGCCTTCGGGCCAGCCCGCCGGTACTGCTCAAGCCTGAATGATCGCGGGCGGCCGCGCGCCAGCCCGCCACGCCCCATAAAACACGAGAGGTATGCCCCATGTTTGCAAAGACCTATCACGCCACGCACCCCGACATGATGGACTGCGTGTCGAACGAGGAATTGCGCGATCGCTATCTGGTATCGGGCATGTTCGTGCCCGGTCAGGTGGTGCTCAACTACACCCATAACGAGCGATTCGTGATTGGCGGCGCCGTGCCGGGCGGGGCCGCGCTGCCCTTGCCCGCGCAAAGCGAGCCCAAATCGGCCGCCGGCCATCCCTTCCTTGAACGGCGCGAGATGGCGGCGGTCAACATTGGCACGGCCGGGGCCATCACCGTCGATGGCCAGCGCTTCGAGATGGGCGCCAAGGAATGCCTGTACATCCCGATGGGCAGCCAGAGCGTCGTGTTCGAGGGCGAGGGCGCGCGCTTCTATCTGGCCTCGCTGCCCGCGCACAAGGCCTGCCCCATCAAGCACATCACGCTGGCGCAGGCCAACCCGCTGGCGCGCGGCGATCTGGCCAATTCCAACCAGCGCACGATCTATCAGCTGGTCATTCCGGGCGTGTGCGACTCGGCCCAGCTGCTGCTTGGCCTTACCGTGCTCGAGGAAGGCAGCGTGTGGAACACCATGCCCCCGCACCTGCACGACCGCCGCAGCGAGATCTACCTCTACTTCGACCTGCCCGAGGAGAGCGACCGCATCTTCCACTACATGGGCGAGCCCGAAGAGATGCGCCACATCGTCATCGCCAACGAGGAAGCGGTCATCAGCCCGCCCTGGTCGATCCACATGGGGTCGGGCACCAAGAAATACGCCTTCATCTGGGCGATGGGCGGCGAGAACCTCGACTATACCGACATGAGCGTCCTCGACATCTGCCAGTTGAAGTGAGGGCGTGATGGACATGTTCGATCTTTCGGGCCGGGTGGCGGTGGTCACGGGCGCCAACACCGGCATCGGTCAGGGCATAGCGGTGGCGCTGGCCCGCGCCGGGGCCGATGTGGCGCTGGTGGGCCGCACCCCAGCGCAGGACACCGCGCGCATGGTGCGCGAGGCTGGCCGCCGCGCCGCGATCATCGATGCCGACCTGTCGACCATCGCGCCGGTGGAGGACGTTGTGGCGCAGGTGCTCTCGCAGTTGGGGGGCCTGCACATACTGGTCAACAATGCCGGCATCATCCGCCGCGCCGATGCGGTCGACTTTACCGAGGCCGACTGGGACGCGGTGGTCGACACCAACCTCAAATCGGTGTTTTTCCTGTCTCAGGCGGCCGGGCGGCACATGATCGCGCACCGCGAACAGACCGGCCAGCGGGGCAAGATCGTCAACATCGCCTCGATGCTCAGCTTTCAGGGGGGCATTCGCGTGCCCAGCTATACCGCGTCGAAATCGGGCGTGGCGGGGCTGACGAAACTGCTGGCCTGCGAATGGGCGGCAAAGGGCGTGAATGTGAACGCCATTGCGCCCGGCTATATCGCCACCAACAACACAGCCGCGCTGCAGGCCGACGAAACCCGCAACCGCCAGATCATGGAGCGCATTCCCGAGGCCCGCTGGGGCGCGCCCGAGGATATTGGCGGGGCGGCGGTGTTCCTGGCCTCGCGCGCGGCGGATTATGTGCAGGGCCATATCCTGGCCGTCGATGGCGGCTGGCTGGCGCGCTAGGCCGGCTTCAGGCTGTGCCGGGCCGGCAGGGTGCGTGCCCTGCCGGCCTGCGCGTCAGAAATGCCAGCTGGCGCCCACCTCGATCTGGCGCGGCGCGCCCGGCGCCAGAAAGGTCGAGCTGACCACCGGCCGCTCGCCATCGATGACCGGGCTGCTGAAGGGGCGGGCCACGAAATTGCCCGATGCGTCAAAGCCGGTGCTGCCCAGCTGAGCCGCGGTGGCATAGTGGGCGTTGAACAGGTTGCGCACCATGACGAACATGGTCATCGCCCGGTGGGGTTTGAAGTCGAGGCCGGCATTCACCACGGCATAGGCATCGGTCTTGCCGCTGCCCAGGTAATAGGTGCCGTCGGGCACGTCGGCGTTGTTTTCGTTGCCGCGCGCATAGACCCCGCTCGAGGCGATCAGTTCGGCCCGCGCGGTCAGCCATTTCGTCGCCTCGTAGCGGGCCTGCGCCTTGAACAGGTGGCGCGGCAGCGAGGGCAGGCGGTTGCCCGGCTGCACCAGAATATTGCCCTCGAAACCGGGGGCGACGGCATCGCTGGTGCTGTTGCCGCTGCCGCTGACCGAGAGCGTGCTGCGATAGGTGGCGTCGAGCAGCGTATAGCTGGCTGACAGGTCGAGCCGGCCGATGCGCCCGCCGCCCGTCACCTCGATGCCCTGCCGGCGCGTGGTGCCCACATTGGCGAAATAGCCAAAGCCGGTCGCCTCGCTGGTGATGAACTGGATGTCGTTGCGGTTGTCGCTGCGGAACAGGGTGACGGCCAGGTTCCAGCGCGGCTTGTCGATGCGCGCGCCCAGCGAGACATTGCGCGCCACCACCTGCTGCAGCGGCGGATCG
>DATMUT010000293.1:0-4168 GCA_035563755.1 Novosphingobium sp. | reverse complement strand
CCATGGCGCGCGCGTCGCCCCCGTCGAGCCAGCCATGCAGCACGCCCGCAGCAAAGGCATCGCCCGAGCCGACCCGGTCGATAATGTCGGTGATCTCGATCTCGGCGGTCTGGTGGCGCGCGTCGCGCAGGTCCACGCGGGCGGCCATGCGGTGATGGGTCTGCGTGACCGTCTGCCGCGCGGTCGAGGCCATGACCTGCAGGCGCGGGAAAGCGGCGAAGGCGGCCTCGGCGGCCTCGCGGCGGCGTTCGGCGCCATCGCCCGAAAACGCGCCGCCCAGCACCAGCGACATGTCGCGGTGGTTGGCGAACAGAATGTCGGCCCCGCCGATCAGCTCGCGCAGGATGGCGGCCGGGTCGCTGTCCCACGCGCTCCACAACAGGGCGCGGTAATTGGGGTCGAAGCTGACGGGCACGCCGGCCGCATGGGCCGCAGCCATGGCCGCGCGGGCCAGCTCTACCCCGCCCGGCCCCAGCGCTGCGGTAATGCCCGACATGTGCAGCAGCCGCGCGCCGGCCAGCGCGCCGGCAAAGTCGATCTGGTCGGGCCGGGCGGTGGCAAAGGCGCTGCCCGCCCGGTCATAGGTGATGGCCGAGGGGCGCAGCGAGGCGCCCGTCTCGAGGAAATAGAGCCCCATGCGCCCGGCCCCGCTGGCCACGAAGCGGGTGTCGACCCCGCAGGCCGCGATGCCGCCGCGCACCCGGCCCGCCAGCGCGTTTTCGGGCAGGACCGAGACAAAGCGCGTCGCCCAGCCCAGCCCCGCAAGGCCGACCGCCACATTGGCCTCGGCCCCGCCCACGCTCATTTCCAGCCCCTGCGCCTCGGCCAGCGAACGGCCCGCCGGCACGGTCATGCGCAGCATCACCTCTCCGAAACAGGCGATGTGCCCCGTTTGCGCCGAACCGACCTGCGACATCTATGCCCTCTCCCAAACCATGTGTTCGGCAGTGACTTATCGCGGTGGGCGGCCACGTCAACCGGCATTGGCCTGACCGATTTGCCAACAGGCGCGATTATGCACGCCTGTCTGGCCGCTTTGCGCTTCACGCCACGTCGGGCGTGGGGCTGGCCAGCGTGGCCTGATCGGGCATGACCGGGTCATCATCGCCCGGCTGACGCGGGGTCAACAGGCGCGCCAGACGCGGACGCAGGCGTTCCTCCAGGCTGTCGATCAACTCGTAGACCACCGGCACCATCACCAGCGAGAGCATCGTCGAGCTGATAAGCCCGCCGATCACCGCCACCGCCATAGGCTGGCGGAATGTCGAGCCTTCGCCAATGCCGAGCGCGGTTGGCAACATGCCCGCCGCCATCGCCACGGTGGTCATCACGATGGGGCGCGCGCGCTCGCGGCAGGCGTTCATGATGGCCTCGCGCTGGGGCTGGCCGGCTCGTTCATCCTCGATGGCGAATTCGACCAGCAGGATCGAGTTCTTCGCCGCCAGCCCCAGCAGCATCAACATGCCGATCAGCACCGGCAGGGTGATGGCAATCCCCGTGACCTTGAGCGCCAGGAACGCCCCCAGCATGGTGAGCGGCAGGGCCGAGAGGATGGTGATCGGCTTGAAGAAGCTGTGGAACAGCATGACCAGCACGAAATAGATCATCAAAATGCCCGAAGCCATCGCGCCCACAATGCCGCCAAACAGCTCGGCCATCGCCTCGGTATCACCGATCTGCGCCTCGTGGATGCCGGCCGGCATGTGCTGCATCGCCGGCAGGGCGGCCACTTCCTTGAGCGCCTCGCCAATCGTCGTGTCATTCAGGTCCGCCTGCACCGAGACGCGCCGCTCGCGGTCGAAGCGCTGGATCTGGCCGGGGCCAGAGGCGATCGAGAGCTGGGCCACGCTGCTCAGCGGCGTCATCTTGCCGTCGAGCGTTGGCACCTGCAGGTTGCCGATCTGCGCGAGGCTGGCGCGGGCATCGCCCGGCACGCGCACGCGGATCGACAGGCGCTGCTGGGGCGTGGGGAACTTGGCCACATTGGCGTCGATATCGCCAATGGTGGCGATGCGCGCCACCTGCGCAATGGCCTGCGAGGAGACATTGAGCCGGGCTGCCGCATCGGGCAGCGGGCGGATGATCAGCTCTGGCGAGGCGGGCGGCGGCGCCGGGCGCGGGTCGAGGATGGAATGCATCCCCCGCATCTCGCGCAAAAGCCTTGCCTGCATCGCCTCGAGCTGGGCGCCATCGCGCCCGGCCAGCACCACCTCGACCCCGGCCGAGCCGAAATTGCCCTGGTTGTTTATCCGCACCTCGGGGATCTCGCGCAGCATGCCCGTGATCGAGCGCTGGAAGGCGTCGGTCGTGAGCGCCCGGTCGTGCTTGAGCACCACGGTGAGCGTGCCGGTCTGCAGGTCGGCGCCGGTGCTGCCCGCCCCGCCCGAACTGGTCGAGCCAACCTGCGCGAACACGCGCTCGACCTCGGGCCGGGCCATCAGGCGGGCCGACACATCGCGCACGGCCCGGTCCATCGTGTCGCGGGTGGCACCCGCCGTGCCCTGCACGTTCATGTAGAAATAGCCCGGATCGCCCGTGGGCTGGAACCCGATGGGAATGGTGGCGGCGATCAGCAGCGCGCTGGCAAAGACGGCAATGCCAATGCCCACCGTCGACTTGGGATGCGCCAGCGCCCAGTCGAGCACCCGCGGATAGACCCCGCGCAGCCGGTGCGGCTCGGTCGGATGGGTGCTGGGTTTCAGGAAATAGGCGGCCAGCAGCGGCGTGATGAAGCGCGCCACCAGCAGCGAGAAGAACACCGCCACCGCCACCGTCAGGCCAAATTCGCGGAAGAACTGCCCCGCCTGCCCGCCCATGAACGACACAGGCGCGAACACCACCATGATCGTGGCCGTGGTGGCCACCACCGCAAGACCAATCGCATCGGCGCCAATCAGCGAGGCGCGATAGGGCGAAGCGCCGCCCTCGATGCGTTTCTGGATGTTCTCGATCTCGACGATGGCATCATCGACCAGAATGCCGATCACCAGCGTCAGGCCCAGCAGGGTGATGACGTTCAGGCTGAAGCCGAACACCTCCATCGCGGCAAAGGTGGGCACCAGCGAGAGCGGCATGGCCAGCGCGGCAATCGCCGTCGCGCGCCAGTCGTGCAGGAACAGGAACACCACAAGCGCTGCCAGCACCATGCCCTCGACCAGCACATGGACCGTGGCCGAATAGCTGGCGCGCGTGTCCTGCACGGTCGAGGCGACCTTGATGATGCTCACCTCGGGGTGGTCGGCCAGCAGCTTGGCCACCGCCTTGTCGACCCCGTCCTCGACCGAGACGTCGCTGGCGGCCTGCGTCTTGCTCACCTGGAAGGCGATCGACGGGCGCCCGTTCAGCCGCGCAAAGCCGCGCTGTTCGGCCTGACTGTCGGTAATGGTGGCCAGATCGCCCAGCCGCACATATTGCGTGGCGCTGAGCGGAATGTTGAGATCGCGCAGTTGCTCGACCGTGGCGGCCGACCCCAGCACGCGGATGGTCTGCTCGCGCCCGCCCGCCTCGGCGCGGCCGCCGCTGTCGTCGCGGTGGAACTGGGCCAGCGCCGTGCTGACCGAGGAGGCGGTCACACCATGCGCGGTCATCCGGTCAACGTCGAGGTTGACGTTGATCTCGCGCGTGACGCCGCCGATGCGCTTGACCTGCGCAACGCCGCGCTGGGCCTGCAGCGCGCGGGCCACCGTATCGTCGATGAACCACGAGAGGTCGACCGCGCTCATGGCGTTGGCGCTGACCGAATAGGTCAGGATGGGCGCCGAGGACATGTCGAGCCGCTGCACGCTGGGCGCATCGATGCCCTGCGGCAGGATGGGGCGCGTGCGCTCGACAGCGGTGCGCACATCCTCCATCGCCTTCTGCATGTCGCTGCCAATCTCGAACTCGGCGCTGGTGGTCGATGCCCCCAGCACCACGCTCGAACTGGTGTGGCGCAGCCCCGCAATGCCGGTCAGCGCGTCCTCGATGGGCCGCGTGATCTGCTGCTCCATCTCGGAGGGCGCCGCGCCCTGCTGCGTGACCGTGACCGTGATGACCGGAAATTCGACATTGGGAAAGCGCTTGATCGGCAGCATCAGATAGGCAGCGATCCCCGCCAGCGTCAGCCCCAGCATGACAACCGCCACGGGAATGGGGTTGCGAATGGCCCATGCGGACATTTTCATGGCGG
>DATMUT010000292.1:0-2371 GCA_035563755.1 Novosphingobium sp. | reverse complement strand
TTCCTGCGCGGCGTGGCTGGCATTTCCTGCGCCGCGCTCGAGCGCCAATCGGATCAGGGGTAGGGGATGAATTCGGGGCGGGCGCCCTGGGCCTGCCCGGTGGTGAACAGGTTTTCCGGCCGCGCCAGCCCCAGGTTCTCGCGCAGGGTCTGCCCTTCGTACTCTTGGCGGAACAGGCCGCGTCGCTGCAATTCGGGCACCACATCCGCGACAAAGGCATCGAGCCCCGCCGGCAGATAGGGCGCGGCGATAACAAAGCCGTCGGCCGCGCCGCTTTCATACCAGGCCTGCAACTCGTCGGCGATGTCGGCGCCGGTGCCGGCCACGGTGCGGCTGGTGCGCCCGGCCGCCACGCGCCGCGCCAACTCGATGATCGACAGGTTTTCGCGCCGCGCCAGGCCCACGACCTGCTCCCATGTCGAGACCGACATGGTCGATTGCGGGATCTCGGGCAGGGGGCCATCGGGGGCGTATGCCGACAGGTCGACATTGCCCAGCAGCCCCTCGAGCTTGTTGATCGCCACCGGCCCCGGTATCGCCCCGTCGAGCCACGCCTTGGTCGCCAGCGCTTCCTCGCGCGAGGGGCCAACGATGGGCGTGATCGCGCACATGATCTTCAGGCTGTCCGCCGGACGGCCCATTTGCGCGAGCAATGCGTGCATTTCGGCGCGGAAGGCGCGGGCCGTTTCCATCGAGGAATGCGAGGTGAAGATGACCTCGGCGTGGCGCGCGGCAAAGCTCTTGCCCTCGGCCGAGGCGCCGGCCTGCACCAGCACGGGGTGCCCCTGCGGCCCGCGCGGCACGTTAAGCGGCCCTGCCACCGAGAAATGCGCGCCCTTGTGGGCAACCGCGTGCAGGCGCTGCGGGTCGGTGTAGCGGCCCGATGCCTTGTCGGCCAGCACGGCGCCATCCTCCCAGCTGTCCCACAGGCGGCGGGCCAACTGCACGAATTCCTCGGCGCGTTCGTAGCGTTCGCTGTGGCCAAAGTGGGCCTCGCGGCCAAAGTTGTGGGCCTCGTTCTCCATGGTCGAGGCCACGATATTCCAGCCAATGCGCCCGCCGCTCACATGGTCGAGGCTGGCGAAACGGCGGGCCAGTTCGAAGGGTTGCGAATAGCTGGTCGATGCTGTGCCGACAAAGCCGATGCGGCTGGTCACGGCCATCAGGTTGGCGATAACGACCGCCGGGTCAAGCTTTGGGGTTTCGAGGCAGGCGAACACCTCCTCGCTGCTGGCGGGCGGGTAGCCCACCGAATCGGCGATGAACACCGCGTCGAACAGCCCCTTTTCGGCCGCGCGCGCGCAGGCCTGAAAATAGGCGATGTCGGTGAGCGCGGCAGGGGCCGCATCGGGGTGGCGCCAACCGGCGATATGACCGCCGGTCTGCATGAGGAAGGCGAGCAGTTTCATGCACGCTGATTTGGCACAATGTGCACCAGCCACGCCTTGAGCGTGCAAAAATCTCCGCCAGTCGGAAACGGGGCGTGCAGGGGCTTCTGCAATCCGCCGGCTCGCGGTTCTATACACCAAACGGCGGGCGTATGCCACGCACCGGCCGGGGAGAAATCATGTGACCCAAGCCGCCAGCCCCCCCTTGGCCGGTGATGCGCCTGCTGCTTTGCGCCCTGTTCCTGCTGCACCGGTTTCGCCTGCGCGTGCATGGTTTGCCGTGGCGGTGCTGTGCCTTGCGCAGATCGCCTCGACGGTGGACCGGGGCATGCTGGCGCTGGTGGTCGATCCGGTGCGGGCCGACCTTGGCATAGACGACATGCAGATCGCCTGGCTTCAGGGCTTCGCCTTTGCGGTGTTCTACGTGAGCGTGGGCCTGCCGCTGGGCTATGTGGCCGACCGGCTGAACCGGCGCTGGCTGCTGGTGGCGGGCATTCTGGTGTGGAGCGCGGCGACGATTGGCAGCGGTCTTGCGCGCGGGTTTGGCGACCTGTTCGTGGGCCGGTTGATCGTGGGCGTGGGCGAGGCGGTGCTGGGCCCTTGCGCGGTGGGCATGATTGGCGAGATGTTCCCGGCTCACCGGCGCGGGAGGCCGATGGCGCTCTATGTGCTGGGCTCGATGGTGGCCTATGGGCTGGGCGCGGCGGCGACCGGGCAGATATTGCAGGCGGCGCCGCAAGGGGCCTTCGCGGGGGTTCCGCTGTTGAGCGCGCTGGCGCCGTGGCGGGTGGCCTTTGTGCTGATGGGCGCGATTGGCGTGCCGGTGGCGGTGTTGCTGGCGCTGTTGGGGCAGGCGGCGCGTTCGCGTGGCGTCGCCCAGGCGCGCAGTGGCGGGGTGTGGGCAGCCATGTCGGCGCGCTGGCGGGTGCTGGTGCCACTCTATGGCTCGCTGGCGCTGTTTGCCATGGGCGCGGCTGCGGCCA
>DATMUT010000291.1:0-2678 GCA_035563755.1 Novosphingobium sp. | reverse complement strand
GTTCCCGGGAAGGCCCGATAGGTGATGCTGGGCGGCCGGTCGGGCGGGAACAGGGCGCTGGGGCCGCGCATGGGAATGGCCGATTTCATCCAGCCCAGATCGTAATCGGTCATTCCCGTCACGAAGAAGTGCAGCGCCGCGATCTTCCACCGGCCGCCCTCGCGCACATAGCTGTTTTCGTAAACGCCTTCGCCCCATATGCCGTTGGCGCCCGGTTCTGCCAGTTGCACCATGCCGCGCCAGCGGGCGGTGGCGGTGTTGCCACTGGCGGCAACGGTCACGATGCCCTGCAACTGCATGTGCGTGTTAAGATGCCCCGGCGCCAGCCCTTGCGGCCCGAACAGCAGCAGCGCCCGCGCGATATGCGCCCGGCCCACATAGACGCCCTGCTGGCCATATTCGAACGTGCCCTGCGCTGCGAACAGGTCGGCCACATCGCTCCACAGGCCCTTGTCGAAATAATAGCCGAAGGTGGCCTGCAGGTTCTCGATCTCGTCCTGCGCCTCGAGCTGTTCTACCCGGTGGCGAAGCTGGGCGAGGCGCTGCGTGGGCGAAGGGGCGGTTTGGGCCGCGGCTGCAACCGGCAGCATCGCCATGGCGGCGGCGAGCACTATGGCAACGCGCCTCATGGCCGGCCTGCCGGCAGGCGCACAGGCCGCCCGGTGGCCGGGTTGGCCGCGTGAAATGGCGGCACCTGCATGGCGGGGAAAGGGCTGTAGGTGACCGTAGGCGGCCGGTCGGGCGGCATGGCCTGGCTGGCGGCGCTTGGGCGCAGGCCGTCGCCCGGTTTCAGCCGCGCCCAGCCGGCCTCGTAGGGCGCCTGGAAATTGACGTAGAGATGCAGCGCGCGGATCTTCCACAAGCCGCCCTCGCGCACGTAGCTGTTCTCGTAAGTGCCCTCGCGCCAGGCCGCCCACTGGTGATACTGCCCCAACATGCCCAGATCGCGCCAGCGGGCTTGCGCGGTGGCGCCATCGGCGGCCACATCGACCACCGGTTGCAATTGCAGCCATTCGTTGAGCCGCCCATAGGCCAGCCCCGGCTGCCCGCCGCCCAGCGCTTTCAGATAGTCGCGGATGCGCGCGCGCCCCACATAAACCCCATCCAGCCCGATCTCGACCGTGCCCTCGTCGCTGAACAGGTCAGCGGCCTCGCTCCACAGGCCGCGATCGACGTAATAGCCGAAAGCGCGTTGCAGGGTCTTGACCGCGCGCGCCGCCTCGAGCCGGTCAACGCGGGCGGCCAGCGCATCGATCTGCGCGTCGATGGTGGCAGGCGCGGCGCTGGCTGGCCCCGCCATCAGCCCCGCGCACAGCCCGCCCAGCAGCCACCGCCTCATTGCCCGCCGCCCAGCGGGATCGCGCGGATGACAAAGGCTCCGGGGTCCTTGCCCTTGAGCGCGGGGTTGAACAGATAGTCGATCTTGCCCGAGAAGGTGTACATGATGCCGTGCGCATGGGTAACGGCAGGGCTGCCCGCAATGCTGGTCTCGATGTCGCGCAATTGGGCGGTATCGCCCGCAATCGTCACCTCGGCCACGCGCCCGCCCGGCCCTTCGGCCTGCAAAAAGCGGTTGCCGCCCAGCGGGCGCAGCCCATCCGGCCCCGATACCGCGCGCGAGAGGGCAAGGCGCGTAAGCCCCGCAAAGGCGCCATCCGGCCCGCGATCGACGCGCAGCATGGTGTTGTCGCGCACATTGTTCACATACAGCGCGCCATCGCCGCCAAAGGCTATGCCATCCACGCCCACCAGCGCCTTGTCCTGCGCGAACGAGGCGGGGGCCTGCGCGCCGGGCGCCAGCGCATAGATCGCGCCCGTGCCGGTGTCGGTCAGGAAGGCGGTGCCGGCCCCGCGCTGCCCCGCCGGCACGATGGCGATGTCGTTGCACACCGCTTTCTCGCCCGGCAGCGGATAGCGGGCGCGCAAGGCCCCGCTCTCCAGATCAAAGGCCACCAGCGCTGCCTCGCCGGTCTTGGGCGGGTCGAGGAACAGGGCCGGCGAGGTGCAGGCCCACAGCGTGCGGGCGGGCGCATCGGCCACAATGCCCAGCACCCACAGCAGGCGGTTGCGCTCGTCGGGCCGGATCCAGGCGGTGGCCTGCGCGCTGCCGGGCAGGGCGCGATAGATCACCCCTTTCATGCTGCCCACATACAGCCGGCCGGCCGGGTCTATGTCCATGCTTTCGGGAAAAACGGCGGTGTCCTGTATGGTGATGTCCTGCGCCGGGGCGGCGCGCAGGGTGGTGGCCAGCAACAGGCCGGGCAGCAAAAGCAGAAAGGCAGGGCGCATCAGCGTGTCTCCGCGCGTGGGATGGGGGGCGCCCAGGGGAAGGGCATGGCGTAGGGAACTTCATTGGCAACGGTATCGACCCGCGCGATCGCCCCCTTCGCGACGTGCAGCACCGAGACGATAATCTGGCTGCGCGGATAGGTTGCTTCGGGCGCATAGGGCTGGCCGCTGCCGGCGCGATATTCGGCGCGATCGGCGGGCAGGTCGCGACAGGCCAGCACCGCCACCATGCCCCGCTGCGGATCGACGGCGGCAATGCGCGGGCGCTGCCCCTCGATCTCCTGATAGAGGCGGCGGGCAAAGGCGGCAGCGCATGGGGCTGGACCATCGGCGGGGCGCAGCCCGGCCATCGCCACGCCATTTTCCAGCATGCGGCACTCGGGGGCAAA
>DATMUT010000290.1:0-6237 GCA_035563755.1 Novosphingobium sp. | reverse complement strand
TGACCGCGCCATAGCGCGAGGGCCAGCCCGCCCCGACAAGCCGCACGATCACGAAAGCAATGCCGAACAGCGCCAGCGCCCATTCCTTGCCGGCCCAGCCCATGGCCACGAACCACAGGCCCAGAAAGGCGTTGATGAGCGCATAGGGCGTGCCCGCCAGCGCCAGCACCGGCCCATGCGCGCCGATCAGGCGCACCACCTCGCGCAGGTTGAGCGGCGTGCCCGGCACCGGCGCCTCGCCCGGCACCAGCAGCGCAAGGCCCAGCCCCAGCCCTGCCGCCAGCCCCGCCGCCAGCGCCACCGGGCCAATGCCCGACTGCACCAGCCACAGCCCCAGCGGCGCGCCCAGCACCATCGCGCCGAACATGGCCAGCCCCTGCCAGGCGATGACCTTGCCGCTACCCGCAGGGCCTGTGCGGGCCATGCCCCAGCTCATGCCGCCGGTCAGGATCAGGCTTTCGCCAAGGCCCGTGGGCACGCGGCCCAGCGCCAGCAGCGCCAGCGCCGGCCCGCCCGCAAGGTGCCCGGCCAGAAACGCCGCGCCGCAGCCCAGCAGCAACAGCGGAAAGCCCCGGATCACCGCCACATGCGCCCCCAGCCGGTCGCATTGGCCGCCAGCCCACGGCCGGCTGAGCAGCGTTGCCAGCGATTGCAGGCCGGCCACCGCGCCCGCCATCGTCTCGCCCCGGCCCAGCCGGTGCGCCACGTCGAAGGCGCAGGCCGGCAGCAGCAGGCTGATGGCCAGAAAGCCGGCAAAGACCATGAGGCTGTTAGGCAGCGGCGAGGCGGCGCGCGCAGGCGCGGCCACGGCCGGAGAAGGGCCGGAAGGCAAGGGTGAGGCTCCGTGCATGAGAGAAGAAGCGCGGGGGAAGCGGGCGCCATTGCCCGGCCCCCCGCGCAAAAGGCGTCAGTAGGTAAAGCTGACGGTGGCGCCAAAGGTGCGCCGGTCGCCCAGGCTGACGTTGTACTGATAGATCGAGGGCACCACGAAGCTGCTCTCGGCATAGACATGGTCGAAGATGTTCTTGCCCCAAACGAACGCCTTCCAGCGGTCGGTCTCGATGCCAAGGCGGCCGTTGGTCAGGGCATAGGGCGCAATCGAGGCGGTGTTCGTCTCGTCGGTGTAGAGCTTGCCGCGATAGACCTCGTCAACACCGGCGAACAGGGTCAGGCCATTGCCCAGAGGCTGGCGATAATCGGCGCCGATGGTGCCCTGCAGCCAGGGCACGTTGCCCAGATAATTGCCCGCCACATTGCCATCGGCCCGGCAGGCGATGTTGTCGCAATAGGCGCTGGTGGTGGGCGCGGTGGCGCCGTTCTTCACCCGCGCGTCCTGCCACGAGAACGAACCGTTCACCATCAGCTTTGGCGTGACCTTGTAGGCCGCCTGCAGCTCGACGCCCAGCGAGCGCGCCGCGCCCCCGCTCACGTAAATGCCCGGCACCGCACCGCCGCCCGAATTGCTGTTGGTGGGCACGACGTAATTGGCCGGCGTCGCGCTGATCTGGCGCTTCTGCCAGTCGATGTAGAACAGCGACAGGCCATAGGTCAGGCGGTTGTGGAAGAAGCCGCCCTTGCTGCCGATCTCATAGGTCCAGTTCACCTCCTCGCCATAGGAGCGCTCGGAAGGCAGCAGTTGCACCGAGCCGGTGACATAGCCGTTAAAGCCGCCCGCCTTCACGCCCTTGGCGGCCGAGGCGTAGAACATCAGGTCGGGGCTCTGCTTGAACTCGACCGAGAAGCGCGGCGTCAGATTGTTGTAGGTCGCGCGCAGCGGCGCCAGCGCTGGCGACTGGTAATCGACGGTGCGCAAGGTGGTGTGGGTATAGCGCGCCTCGGCGGCCAGCGTCAGGCGGCGGTCGAGCATGGCATAGGACGCGCGGGCATAGCCTGAGTCGGTCCAGTACATGGTCTGCCGGTTGTTGAACAAGGTCACGCCATCAGACGAGAGCGGGTCGTAATTGCTGCTGGTCACGGCAGGCAGGCCAGCCTGCAGGCCATACTTCAGGCCGAACAGGAAGTTGTCGCTCGCCTTGGAGTGGAAGTAGCCGAAGTCGGCCTTGAACGGCCCCTTGTTGTCGAAGGTGAAGCGGGCGTCATGGCTCTGGTATTTCAGCTGCCCGGCCTCGCGCTGCATCGAGATCGAGGGGGTGGTGCCCGCCACCCGATAGGACGCGCTGGTCAGATAGGCCGAGTTGGAGGCAAACACCGATTCCTCGATGCCGATGCCCTTCACATCGCCAAAGTCGTAGTTGAACGACCAGGCCGGCGCGAAGTCATACTTGAGCGCCCCGTGCCACATCTCGGTCTTGCCATACATGCCCGGCTGCGGCACGGCATACAGGCCCGAGGGGTAATTGCCCGTGTTCACGCCCGAACGCTTGCCATCCGGGCTGGAAGGCAGGTTGCCGCAATAAAGCGTGTTCGACCCGTTCGAGCCGACCTTGCCGCAGTTGAGCTGGTCTTCCTTCAGATTGCCGTCGATGGTGTAGAAGGCGCGGATCTTCTCCTGCCGGGTCAGCTTGTAATAGGTGCCCAGAATGGTCAGGCCCGGCGCCGGCGTCAGCTTGACCGAGGCCGAGAAATTCTCGCGCTTGTAACCGCCAAAGTGGGCCATGTCGGTCGTGCCCGCACCGGGGTAGTTGTTGTTCCACACGCCGTCAAAGCTGGCGTTGGCATAATAGACGCGCGCCGAGAGCAGGTCCTTGATGATCGGCCCGCCAATGCCCAGCCGCACATCCTTGTACCCGCCATTGCCCACCGATGCCTGCCCGTTGACGTGCAGTTCGTTGGTGGGCTGGCGCAGCACATAGTTGATCGCGCCGGCAAAGGTGTTCTGCCCATACAGCGCCGACTGCGGCCCCTTGACCACCTCGATGCGCTCAAGGTCGCCCAGCTGCGAGTCCACCATGTAGCCGCGCTGCAGGTAAACGCCGTCGATGAAGACGCCGGTGTTGCCCACCGCGTTCTGCACGTTGGTTTGCGACAGGCCGCGGATGACGGCATTGCCGTTGAACTTCGACAGAAAGTCGGTGAAACGCAGGCCCGGCGTGTAATTGGCCACATCCTGCAGGTCGCCCGAGCCGCGTTTCAGCAGGTCATCGGCGCTCACCGCGTTAATCGCCAGCGGCACATCCTTCAGCTTTTCGGCCGATTTGCGCGCGGTGACAACAATGTCGCCAGCAGCCTCGGACGGGGCGGCAGCTTCGGCATGGGCCTGCGGGGCAAGGCCGGCAATGGCCATCGCCATCAGCCCGGCGCCGGCCCAGCCATGCGCGATGCGGCCTGCGCCGCGGTTAAAAGTCTTCCTCATTGATGCTTCCCTTTTTTATAATCGTCCCCCGGGGGCCGGCCGTCATTTCACGGCTTCTCTCGATGAGACGAAGGGTAGGCATCGACATGAAATCACCGGAATAAAATATTCCGCCGAAATCCGACTATCGGTTAAAAAAATGCAGTTATTTTGCCGTCGATCAAAGACTTTCCGTCCCGATCAACTTTCCATCGCAACGGTACATCAGTATTCATTATGCACATATGCGAGTTGATTATGCTGCCTGCATTATAGGCACGAAAATCCAATTCACAACCCAATTCCGATCACAGCCATGACCGCCGAATCACGTACTTCCCACCTCCTCCAGGAAAGGCACCATCAGCGCCGCCGTCGCCTCGGGCTGCTCCTGATGCACAAAGCTGCCCGCCCCCGCGATGGTCGCGCGCCGCGCATGCGGGATCAGCCGCATGCCAACCTCGGCATATTTCACATAGTTGCCCCGGTCGGCGTTGATGAGCAAAGTGGGCG
Source organism: Novosphingobium sp. (assembly GCA_035563755.1). GTDB lineage: Bacteria > Pseudomonadota > Alphaproteobacteria > Sphingomonadales > Sphingomonadaceae > Novosphingobium. The sequence goes on along the minus strand of DATMUT010000290.1, from coordinate 2,432 downwards.
CGGCGATGCGCGGCAAATAGTCGGTCACGCCCACACGCCCCACGCCCCGCTCCGATGGGCGCAGCCACATGCCGGCACGGGCGCGGCCGGCCTCGTGCTCTATGGCCACCTGCGGGTCCATCGTGGCGAATGTGGGCGTTTGCGGGTCGGCCGGGGCATGACCTGCGGCCCTTGCGGCGCGCGCCAGTTCTGCGCGCTGCGCGTCCTGCGCTGCCAGTTGCTCGCGGCTCATCGCCGGGATCAGGCTGGCGCTCACGATCACCAGCCGCCTCACCCGCTGCGGCCACAGCGCGGCAATCACCGCCGCCGTAATCCCGCCCAGCGAGTTGCCGGCAAAATCGGTCCGGTCAATCGCCATCCGGTCGAGCGCATCGGCCAGCATCGCCGCCGACTGCGGCACCGGCACCAGATAGGGCGCCGGCCCATACATCAGCGATTGCCCATGACCGGGCATGTCAAAGGCGATCACCCGCCTGCCCTGCCCCGAGGCCGGACTGGCCAGCAGGGGCGCCACATGCCGCCAGTCGGCCACCCATCCGCCCAGCTTGTGCAGCAACACCAGTGGCGGACGCCCCGTATCGTGACCCAGCTCGACATAATGCAGCCGCCCGCCCGCCACGTCGACAAAGCCGCCGCCGGTCCATGGCCCCTGCGGTGGCTCGACCCCTTGCGCGATGGCCGGTGCGGCCAAACCTGCGCCCACAGCCCCAACCCCCGCGATCAGCGCCCCGCGCCGGTCAAGCCGCGCGCTCACCGCGCCACACTCGCGGCATGGTCGGCCACCCAGCGCCGCACCCGGCGCAGCGCATCGACGCGCACATCGGCGTAATACAGGCTGATATCATGGTAATGCATATTGCCTCCGGGCAAGGGGTTCAGGCCCAGCGCGCCCAGCGGCCGGGCCATCAGCAGGCCATCCACGCATTGCGCCTCGACCGCGCTGCGCACCAGCGGCTGCAAACCGGCCTCCAGCGGCTCGCCAGGCAGGGCGCCATCGGCACCAGCCGTGCCCCACAGCAGCGGATTGTCGCACAGCACGCGGCCCGCAGCCCCGGCATGCGCCGCCTGCCAGCCGGCCAGCGCCCGCTGGCGATAGGCCGCCGGCCCGGCCGCATCGCTGCCCGCCAGCCAACTGTTCCAGCTCAGCACGCAGCCGCTGTCCTCGCTGGTGGTACAGGCCGAAAAGCCGCGCAGATCATCGCCCAGCGCGGGGGCGTCCGGCCCTTCGATCAGGCCAATGCCAATGACATAGGCCGCCACCATGCGCCGCGCATAAACCGTGCCGCGCACCCGTTCGGCCAACAGGCGGCGCACCATCAGCGCGCCCTGGCTGTGCCCGGCCAGAATGAAGGGGCGTCCGTGGTTGTCGTGCGCGAGGTAATAGTCGAAAGCCCGCTTCACATCGGCAAAGGCCAGATCATAGGCCTTGGCCCCATCGGCGGGCGAGGCAAAGGCCGCCAGCGAGGCCTGCCGGTAGCGCGGCGCAAACACCCTGCAGCAGCCGTTAAAGGCGCTGGCCTGACGCGCAATCACGCTGATGTCGGTCCAGTGGTTGGTGGCCCCATCCGCCACATCGGCGTTCCAGTGCGCCGTGTCGCGATAGGTGGTGGGGTGCACATAGAACACATCGGCCTGCGCCCTGCGCGCCGCCGGAGTTGCCCCCTGCGGCACAAGCCCGGCGTAATTCACCATGGGCGGCGCAGGCACGCCCGGCCGGGCCGCCCAGCTTTGCGGCAGGGCATAGTCTGGCGCGGGCGGCGGCGCCACGCTGGCAAAGGCCGGCGGCCGCGCTGCTGCTGGCGCTGGCGCAGCGCCCGGTTCCGCAGCCAGGCCGCGTGCCGAAACCAGCGCCAAAGCGGCCACCACCGGCAGCGATATCCGAAACTTACGCAAAGCCCGATTCCTTGTTCAAGCGGCGTTTAACAGGCCCGATGCGCAACATGCTGCGCGGAGCCGCGCCATTGCAGACATATCAAAATGGCGAATATTCGACAGATGAGCGAACGCTTTCCCCGCTCTGGCATTCTGCCACAGCTGCATAGAATGCGCCCATGCACTTCAGGCTTTCCCTCCCCTCGCCCGCGCGCCGCTGCCTTGGCATGGCTGCCGCGTTTGCCCTTCCGCTTGCCGCGCCGCTGGCCGCACAGGCCGCCCCCGCGCCGCAAACCGACCAGGAGGCCCAACAGCAGATCTGGGCCAAGGAGCAATCGATCTATGCCGCGCGCGGCGCGGGCAATCTCGACGCCTATATCAACGCCGTGGCCACCGGCTATGCCGCCTGGCCGCCCTTTGCGCCCCAGCCCACCGGGGTTGAGGCGCTGAAGGCCGCCAGCCCCAGGATGGCGGTCGAGAACCACGAATTGCTGGCGATGGAATTCGTCCGGCTGGTGCGCAATGGCGATACCGCGATCATCTACTACCAGACGCATCGC
>DATMUT010000289.1:0-3536 GCA_035563755.1 Novosphingobium sp. | reverse complement strand
GGCCGGCGCGCGGCCCGTGACCATGCCTTCGGCGGCGCAGGCCAATGTCATGCGGCGCTGCGCGGCGCTGGCCTCGGTCGTGGCCTTTCCCGAGAAGGGCACGCGCATCACCTCGACCATGTGGCACGAGGCGGGGGCGGTCCTGCAGCCTTCGCGCCCCGGCGCCGCGCCGCTGCCGCCCGTCGATACGCCGCCGCACTGCGAGATCACCGGCCTGATGCACGAGCGCAAGGGCGTTGATGGGCAGACCTACGCCATCAAGTTCCACCTGCGGCTGCCCGATGCGTGGAACGGGCGCTTCTTCATGATGGGCGGCGGCGGTTCCAACGGCGAGTTGGGCGATGCGCTGGGCCGGCTGGGCGGCGAGGGGCAGGCGGCGATCACGCAGGGCTATGCCGTGCTGTCGCAGGATTCGGGCCACGACAATGCGACCAACACTGTGGCCGCGCGCAATGGCCTGGCCGCCTTTGGTTTCGATCCGCAGGCGCGGGCCGATTATGGCGGGGTATCGCTGGCGCCCGTGGTGCATGCGGCGCGGGCCATCGTGCGGGCGCGCTATGGCGTGACCCCGCGCAAGAGCTATTTCATGGGCTGTTCCAAGGGCGGGCAGGAAGGGATGATGCTGGCGCAGCGCTACCCCGATCTGTTCGACGGCATTATTGCCGCCGCGCCCGGCTTTGCCCTGCCCAAGGCTGCCGTTGCCGAGGCATGGAACACGCAGGCCTTTTCGGCCGTGGTGCGCGCCAGCGGCCAAAACCTGACGCCCGAGGCGCTCAAGGCCAGCTTCTCGGACAATGATTTCCAGCTGGTCGGGCAGGCGGTGCTGAACGCCTGCGACAAGGATGATGGCGTGGCCGACGGCATGGTGAGCGCGTGGCGCATGTGCACCAGCGCCAAGGTGCAGCGGGCGCTCTCGGCCATGACCTGTACCGGCGGCAAGAACGACACCTGCCTGATGCCAGCGCAAGTCGAGGCGCTGCGCAAGGTGAATGCCGGCACGCCCACCTATCCCGGCTTCCCCTTCGATCCGGGCTGGAGCGCTCCGGGCTGGCGGATGTGGATGATCGGCATGGGGCCTATCCCGGCGATCAATCTGGCTATGGGCGCGCCCTCGCTGGCCAGCGTGTTCAGCGTGCCGCCGCGCGCCTTGGCCGAGGGGCAGCAGGCAGCGCTCGATTACCACATGGGGTTTGACGCGACGCGCGACGCGCATCTGTTGTTCGATCATGGCGGCGGTTTCGCCCGCTCGGCCTGGGCCGACGTGGGCGCGCGCAGCCCCAACCTCGATGCGTTTCGCCGGCGTGGCGGGCGGCTGATCGTGCCGCATGGGCTGGCCGATCCGGTGTTCTCGTTTGCCGATACGGCGGCGTGGTACGATGCGGTGAATGCCCGCTATCGCGGCGGGGCCGAAGGGTTCGTGCGCGTGTTTGCCGTGCCGGGCATGAACCATTGCGGCGGCGGGCCGGCTGCCGATGGCTATGATGCCTTTGCCGCGCTGACCGATTGGGTCGAGAAAGGTCGCGCGCCCGCGCAGATGGTGGCTACCGCCGGGCCTGCAGCCCCCTGGCCGGGGCGCACGCGGCTGCTTTGCGCCTATCCGCGTCAGGCCTTCTACAAAGGCGGCGACGTCGAGAAGGCCAGCAGTTTCGCCTGTCGGTAATGCAGTTGCGCAAAGCGGTGCATTGCCGGGCCTTGCCCATATTGGCCCGGCGCGCAAATGGTTCTAGCCAGTAGGAAATGGAAAGCACCGCGACTCGCAGGCCCGCCATGCGGCGTGACGCCCAGCAGCGCCGTCAGGCATTGCTGGCGGCTGCGGTCGATTGTTTCCAGAAGCGGGGATATGCCGTCCCGCTCGAGGAGATTGCCGACCGGGCCGGGGTAGGACGCGGAACGCTTTATCGCAATTTCAAGGACCGCGCGGCGCTGGCGCTGGCCATTTTCGAGCGCGAGGTCGAGGATCTGGCCGCGGGCACCGATTACGAACTGCCTTTGGGCGATACGCTGAAGTCGCTGGCGTTTCGCGGCGCGCAGGCCACGGCCCTGTTCAACCGCATCGCCGCCGAAATGCAACTGACCGAGGAGGACCGCGCCGGCTTTCGCGCGCTGGGTCAAAGGGTCGAGGCGATGTTGGAGCCGATCGCCCGGCGTGGCCACGAGAAGGGCACTTTGCGCCCCGAGGTGGGCGCGCGCGAACTGGCTATTGCCATGCGCATGATGAGCGCGCTCATCACCAAATACCGCGACAAGGCCGAGGCCGAGGAGCATGTGGCGATTGCCGTTGGCCTGCTGCTCAAGGGGCTGAGCCCGGCCTGAGCCGGGCGGCGGGTCGATATTAACCCGCCGGTTTTGCCCCTGCAGGCGCCTCGCTCCAGCCCAGACCCAGGCTTTTGTTCACGGCAATATAGGCGCCTGTCAGCCGCGCCTTGGCTTCGCTCACCTGCTGCGTTGCCTGCAACTGCGCCACCTTGCGGTCGTTCTGCTCGATCACCGTGCTCAACCCCTGCGCCAGACGCTGCGCGCCAAGGTCGCTGGTGTGCGCGGCCGATGCTTGTGTTTGCGCATAGTGGCCAAGGGCTGTGCGGGCGCTGCCGAATTTCGACAGGTTCGTCTCGGCGTCCTGCAGGGCGTTAAGCACAGCCTGCCGGTACTGCGCCTCGGCCGCGTCGCGCCGCGCTTCGGACTGGTGGATGCCGGCCTTGGCCTTGCCAAAGTCGAGGATATTCCATTTGAGCGAGGGCATCAGCAGGCTGGCGAATTTCGAGGGATCGAACATGTCGCCAGCGCTGGTGCCACCCAGCCCGAACAGCCCCTGGAAGCTGACCGAGGGGAACAGCTTGGCCTTAGCCACGCCAATATTGGCGGTGCTGGCGGCAAGGGCGCGTTCGGCGCTGCGCACGTCGGGGCGGTGCTGGATCAGCGCTGCCGGATCGGCGATGGCGACCTGCGCTGGGGGCATGGGCAGGGGCTTGATCGGCGCCAGCGCGGCATCGAGCGCGCCCGGGGCCTGCCCGGTCAGCACGGCCAGCACATCCTTGGCCTCGTCGATTTGCGCGGCGAGGGGCGTGGCTTGGGCCAGCGTTGCCTGCAACTGGCGCTGCGCCTGCTCGACATCAAAGGCCGAGGCGGTGCCGGCATCGCGCCGCTGCTGGACAAGGCCCAGCGACTGGCGCTGCAACTGTGCGAGTTGTCCGTTCAGCTCCAATCGTTCCTGCCCGTCGCGCAGGTTGATATAGGCCTGCGCGACCTGCGCTGACAGGCTGACCTGTGCATCGGCCAGTTGGGCAAAGCGCTGCCCTTGCTCGGCGCGGGCCTGTTCGACGGCGCGATGATTGCCGCCAAAAATATCAGGCTCCCACGAGGCGGTGCCGCCCAGCTGGTAGAAATTGAGCGAGCTGTTGTTCAGGAAGCCGCCCGGCAGGTCGGCATGCACGAAGTTGACGCTGGCGCTAGCGCTGGGGGCAAGCGCGGCCTTCTTGGCGCTGATGGCGGCTCCTGCCTCGCGCAGATGCGCCTCGGCCTCGGCGATCGAGGGGCTG
>DATMUT010000288.1:0-2470 GCA_035563755.1 Novosphingobium sp. | reverse complement strand
AAAGCGGTCGGACACCTGCGCCAGCCAGGCATTCACGCTGCCAATGCCCACCCGCTGCCCGCCATAGACTGAGGGCGGCGTTGCCGGAAAGCTGGTGGCGAAATGCTCGGTCAGGATCAGTTGGCCGGTGGTCACGTTGATGACATGGAAGCTCAGATCAACGCCGCCGGCATAGGAATTGAGCTCGCGCCCCGAGAAATGCAGCAGCCGCGTCGACTTGCGATAGGCCAGCGTGTTGATCTCGGGAATGATGAGGATGTCGGCCGTCAGCCTTTGCCCCAGCCGCGCCATCTCGGCCGGCGGCGAGGAGCCGGGCGCGATATGGTCGATCTCGCTGTCGATCTCGTCGTCAAAATCGCGCTTGATAAGCGTGAAGCGATTGGACTTGCGCACCGCCTCGCCAATGATGCCGGCCATGGTCGCCGAAGCCTCGCTGGCCGACAGCGTCTGGTCGCCAATCACATAGCTGCCCTGATGGGTGCGCGGCGCGGCCACCACCACCTTGGGCAGCTTTGCATCCGCGGGCGCCTGGTAGCTGTTGACCTTGACCTTCAGCTTGATCTGCCAGGGGTGGGCCGCATCGCCCTCGCGCTCGCTGATGACCGAGAAGCCCTGCACCGATCCTTGCGTAAGCGCGACGATGTTCTGGTTGTCGGGAGCAAGGCTGCCCAATTGCAGCGCGGCCATGCTGGTGCCGTTCTGCTGTTGCAGCGCCACGTTGATCGCATCGAGGATAGCGGCGCTGCGCGTTGGCCCCACGCCCTTGGCCTCGACCTCGACCACTTTGACCCCGCCAAGGTCGGGCGCCTCCTTCCTGAAAGGCTCCTCCTTGGCGAAATATTTCGAGACCTTGTCGCAGCCCGTCAGATTGACGAGCAGCAGGGCGGCCGCAATCAGCCGAAAGTTGCTACGCATGGAATGTCCCTTCCGGCCCTGCGGCCGCGCTTGGTCTTAACGCACGCCCTCGGCGCTCATGCGGCTCAGCACTTCCTCGCCCACGCGCTGCGAGGCCTGGAACATGGCTTCATTCTTCGCCAGGTTCACATTGCTGTTCGAGGCCGAGGCGGTTTTCTGCACCGTGGCCACCACCTCGGGGAAGGTATCGCCAATATCCCAGATCTTGGCGGTCAGCACCACGCTCACGCGGGGCGAGCCGGTGGTGGCGTCGGCCTGCGTGGTATCGACCAGCGCATCGCCCAGCAGCATGTAGCGGAAGCCGCATTTGCGCAGCGCCTGCTGAATGCCGGTGCGCACAGGGGTCGTGAGGTCTTCCGACTTGCGCCCGAACTCGGCCGTCACGCTGTCGGGGTTGGGCCCCGGGCACTGGCCATAGATGTCGGCGTAGTGGTTGATGCGGGTGCGCGCATTCTTGAACACGTCAGTCAGATTGGCGTTCAACTGCTCGGGCGAGGCCGGGCGATAGGCCTGATCGGCCGCGCGCGTGATGGTGCGGCCATTGGAGCGCAGGCTCGCCTCATTCACGCTCGACACATCCGAACCGGTGGTGGAATCCAGCTTCACCCGGCCCTTGTTCTGGTTGCGCGTGGTCATGCTGTCGCTCACCGCGCCGCTGTCCTCGCCATAGCCTTCGCGCGCGGTCAGGCGGGCGCGCATGTCGGCATTATAAGTCGTGGTCGAAGTGTCGCGCTGGGTGGTGCCGGTGCGGCTGGTGCTGCGGGCATAGCGGTCGATATCGGCATAATGCACCGTTTGCGAAGCCACTTCCTTGACGATGAAGAAGGTGGCCAGACGCGGGCGCGAAGGCGCGTTTTCCGAAGGCGGGGCGCTGCGCACCAGCCGGTCGATGTCCATCTCGACATCGAGCAGGTTGCAGTCGAAGCGGTAGCGCGCATTGAGGCGCTTGAGCTTCTTGTCGACCTCATAGTTCAGCATGGTCGACTGGCAGCGCGGCTTGAGCCCCTGCGCCAGCGCATTGTTCTGCTCGACCGAGAGGTTGCGCACCTTGAGCGCCACGTCAGGATGGCGCTTGACCACGATCCAGGCGTTGATGAGCGCGGCCTGCTCGGCATCGGCCAGCGCCGCATTCAGCGCCTTGCTGCCACCGGTGGGCAGCGGCACCTCGCCCGGAGCGATGATCTGCAAAGGCTCGCTCTGCGCCAGAGCAGGCGTTGCCACGCCAAGCGCCAGGCCAATAGCCAGCGCCGAAGTCATACGAAAATGCGTCATGGAATGCCTCGATTTGCTCACAGGTCGGCGAATTGGGGCAGCGCTTCCTTCGAAGCGACCTGGAACCCGTTGGCACCACCCAGTTGATAGGATTTATAGGCGTTGGCAGCCTGGTTCACGCGGTTGAGCGCCCCGATCACCTTGGCCGCCTCGGCGCCGACCAGCGCGCCCATGGCGATCTTGACGAACATGTTGCCCTCGGAGCTGACCACCGTTTTGGTGCCCACCGCAACGGCGGCCACCAGCGCCACCTTGGCCACGGCCAGCTGGCCGCGGGCCTTCT
>DATMUT010000287.1:0-3974 GCA_035563755.1 Novosphingobium sp. | reverse complement strand
CGGTTGCGCAGCGCCACAGCCACCGCGCGCTTGGCGTCCCGCTGGCCAATAATATGCGCGTCGAGTGCGGCGACGATCGCCTTGGGGGTCAGATTGTCATTCATATGGGATCACCCGATGCTTTCAACCGTCACACGGTCGTTGGTGAACACGCAGATATCGGCCGCCACCGCCATGGCGCGGCGGGCGATCACCTCGGCGTCGGTTTCATAGTCGATCAGCGCGCGGGCCGCGGCCAGCGCATAATTGCCGCCCGAACCAATGGCCGTCACCTGCCCGCGCTCGTCGCCTTCAGGCTCGAGCACATCGCCATTGCCGGTCAGCACCAGCATCGTCTCGGCATCGGCCACGATCATCAGCGCCTCGAGGTTGCGCAGATATTTGTCGGTACGCCAGTCCTTGGCCAGCTCGACCGCCGCGCGCATCAACTGCCCGCGATGCGCCTCCAGCTTGCGCTCGAGCCGCTCGAACAGGGTAAAGGCATCGGCCGTGGCCCCGGCAAACCCGGCGATGACCTTGGCGGCCCCATCGCTGCCCACAGCGCCAATGCGGCGCACCTTGCGGGCGTTGGGCTTCATCACCGTATTGCCCATCGACACCTGACCGTCGCCGGCGATCACGGTCTTGCCGTTCTTCTTCACGCCAACAATGGTCGTGCCATGCCACTGGATCAGCCCGTGGCCGGCTTTGCTGTTGTCCATGAGCGGCGATATGGGGGCGGCCCGGCGTTTGTCCAGAGCAACGCCCAACATGCCAACGGGGGCCAGTGGCCCCCGTTTCAAAACACAGCGATATGCGCCGCTTAGCTGCCGTTGGGGCCACCGCCGCCGCCGCCGGCACCACCTGCCGCGCCGCCACCGCCGCCAGCACCCACCGTGCCGATGTTGCCGAACAGGTCCTGCAACAGCGTGCGCTTGCGGCCCAGCGTCGGGGTCATGTCCTTTTCGGGCACAATGCGCGCGACACGCTCGGCGCCAGCCTTGTCGACCGAGGCGACATTGCCCTTGGCGTCAAACCGCACGCGCAGGATCATTTCCTGACGCACGCGCGGGGTGCGGAAAGCCACCTGCCGCGTGTCGATCGCCACATAGTACCAGTCCTGCTCGCCAAACTGGCTGGCCAGCGTGGGCCGCCCCAGCGTGCGCTCGACCGAGAGCTTGTTGTCGATGCCCGGCTGCACCGAATCGACCAGCGCCTGATCGATGATAAAGCCACGATGGTCCTTGATCGAGGTGCATCCCCCCGCCAGCAGCACTGCGGCTGCTGCGCCCATCCATGCCATTGCCTTAGCCTGCATCGGAAATATCCGCTCCAAATGATCCTGACACCGAACGATCATCGATTGACCACGGGGCAACACATGCCGCAGCATTGCCAAGCGCCGCTTCGATCCTGTACGCGGGGCCAGCCTTACGGCCCATTTGCCCATACCGCAATGCTGCTTGGGCAGGCAGAGGGGGCGAAATGCCGCAACGGCCATGACCTGCGCCCTTTCGCGCATGGCCATGCGGCGTTTAATCGCGCCTGAACACCTGAGGAAAGACCGCAAACGCCCATGTCCGTGACCGACCAGAAATCCCCTTCCCGCCCGCCCTTGTGGGAACGCCTGTTCGGCGCGCGCGGCGACCGGCACGCCGGCGTGCGCCCCTTGTGGTACAAGGTGGTCGAGATTGCCCGCGAGAAGCCGTGGTATGCCGCGCATGGCATAGCCGACACCACGACCGGCCGGTTCGACGCGATCACGCTGGTGCTGGCGCTGGTGCTGCTGCGGATGGAGAGCGAGGAGGCGCTCAAGGAACCCTCGGTTCTGCTGACCGAACTGTTCGTGACCGACATGGACGGCCAACTGCGCGAGGCGGGCGTGGGCGACATGGTAGTGGGCAAGCATATCGGCCGGCTGATGAGCGTTCTGGGCGGGCGCCTTGGCGCCTATCGCGAGAGCCTGGCGCTGGCTGACGACGGCGCACTGGCGCAGGCGGTCGCCCGCAATGTCACGCTGGTCGAGGGCGCGGACGCCGCCAATGTGGCCGCGGCCATGCGAGCGCTGGTCGCAACGCTGGCCGCAACGCCTGAAAATGCGCTTCTGGCAGGGGAGATCGCGCGATGACCGATCCGCTGAACGGCCCGGCGGCAGGCGAAGGCGAAATGCCCCGCGTGATCGACATCCGCCATATCGAGGCCAAGCCGGTCGAGGTGACCGCTTCGGCGCAGGAATGCCTGGCGCTGGCCCGCCGCTTCGCGCTGGTGCGGATCAAGCGCCTGTCTGCCACGCTGCGCCTTTCGGTCGAGGGGCAAGTGGTTTCGGCGAGCGGCCGGCTGCGCGCAGCCATCGTGCAAAGCTGCGCCATCTCGGGCGAGGACCTGCCAGTCACGATCGACGAGGCGATAACCTTGCGCTTCGTGCCCGAAGGGGATGACGCTTCCCCCGACGAGGAAATCGAGATCACCGAGGCTGAATGCGACGAGATCCCTTATGAGGGCGGGCGCATCGATCTGGGCGAGGCTATCGCGCAATCACTGGCGCTTTCAATCGACCCTTATGCGACCGGCCCGGATGCCGACGCCGCCCGCAAGGCCGCCGGCCTGAGCGACGAGGCGGCAAGCGGGCCGTTTGCCGCACTGGCCGCCCTGCGCGACAAGAAATAGGCAAAGCAAACAAAAACCCCGGCCAGGGCGGCAATCCGCCTGGGCCGGGGTTTTGCGTTCCTTGAGGACGCAGCCCGATCAGAACGGGATATCGTCGTCCAGATCCTCGGCGAAACCGCCGCCCGAGCCACCGCCCGAACCGCCGCGCCCGCCCGACGAGCCACCCGAGGACCCGCCCCAGTCGCCCGAGGTCCGGCCCCAGTCACCACCACCCGACGAACCGCCCGACGCGCCGCCACGGCCACCACCCGAGGCGCCACCGCCCCAGTCGCCGCCGCCCGCACGGCCGCCACCCGAGCCGCCGCCCCAATCGCCGCCGCTACGCTGACCGCCACCGCCGCCAGCCCCCGGAGCGCCGTCGAGCATGGTCAGCACGCCGTTCATGCCGATCGAGATTTCGGTGGTGTAGCGGTCGTTACCCGACTGGTCCTGCCACTTGCGGGTGCGCAAGGATCCTTCGATGTAAACCTTGCTGCCCTTGCGCAGGAAACGCTCGGCAACACCCACCAGCCCTTCGGAATTGATGACGACCGTGTGCCACTCGGTGCGTTCCTTGCGCTCGCCGCTGGCGCGGTCCTTCCAGCTTTCGCTGGTGGCGATGCGCAGGTTGGCGATGCGGCCACCGTTCTGGAACGACTTGACCTCGGGATCGGCGCCGAGGTTGCCGACCAGAATGACCTTGTTGACGCTGCCTGCCATGAATGCCTCTTTGTGCCTACAATCCGAGGGCGACCGCCCCCCAGTACGTGATTCCGGCAAAGACGTAGGCCAGCGCGAACAGATAGGCCAGCATGAAGCCGGGCCATTTCCACCCATTTGTTTCACGCCGGGTCACGGCAATCGTGCTCATGCACTGCGGCGCGAACACGAACCAGGCCAGGAAGGCCAGCGCGGTGGGCAGGCTCCAGTGCGATTTCAGCTGGTCAGCCAGCGCCACCTCGGTCTTGACCTCGTCCTTGCTGTCGACCGCATAGGTCGTGGCCAGCGAGGACACCGCCACCTCGCGCGCGGCCATCGAGGGGATGAGCGCCAGCGCGATGTCGCGGTTAAAACCGATGGGCTTGACCACCACGGCCAGACCATTGGCGATATGCCCGGCAAAAGAGGCATCGACCTGGCTCTTGCCCTCGTCGGCGCGGGGGAAGTTGAGCAGCAGCCACAAGATCACCGTCACCTGGAAAATGATCGTGCCCGCCCGGCGCAGGAAAATCCAGGCCCGCTGGAACAGACCCAGCGCCAGATCGCGCGCGCGCGGCAGCTGATATTTGGGCAGCTCCATGATGAAGCCGCTGGCCTTGCCCTTGGTCACCGTGCCGCGCAGCACCAGC
>DATMUT010000286.1:0-5565 GCA_035563755.1 Novosphingobium sp. | reverse complement strand
CAGTTCGATGCACTCCTCGACGGCCGACAGCGGAATGGCAAAACGCCCGTCGCCCACGCGTACCAGCATGCATTCGATGATCGCCAGCGTGAGCGGCAGGTGCAGCGTCATGGTCGTGCCTTGCCCGGCCTGGCTGGTGATCACGATAGTGCCGCGCAGGCCTTCGATGCTGCGCTTGACCACATCCATGCCCACCCCGCGACCCGACAGGTTGGTGATGGTGGCCGCTGTTGAGAAGCCGGGATGGAAGATCAGCTGCAGCAATTCGGGGTCGCACAGCGGCGCGCCCGGCTGGACCAGCCCCTGCGCCTCTGCCTTGGCGCGCACACGTTCGCGGTCGATGCCCCGGCCATCGTCGGTGATGGCGATCAGCACCTCGCCACCGGCCTGCCTTGCCGAAAGCGTGAGCCGCCCGGTGGCAGGCTTGCCGCTGGCCAGCCGGTCGGCGGCGCATTCCAGCCCATGATCGCAGGAATTGCGGATGAGGTGGATCATCGGATCGGCCAGCAGCTCGATCACGGTCTTGTCGACCTCGGTCGCCTCGCCTTCGGTCACCAGTTCGATGACCTTGCCGGTTTCGCGCGCCAGATCATGCACAAGGCGGCGAAAGCGGCCGAACAGATTGCCCACCGGCATCATGCGCATGGCCATGGTGGTGTCGCGCAGTTCGGCCGAGAGGCGCTCGATGTCTTCGGATACGGCGCGCAGGGCAAGTTCGTTGACGGGGCCGCTGCTGGTGGCCAGCTGGGCCAGGCGGCTTTGGGCAATGACCAGCTCGCCCACCCGGTTCATCAGCTCGTCGAGCCTTTCTGCGGCCACACGCACGCTTTCCTGCGCGGGGGCTGCCGGCTTGCCGGTCTGCGCCTGTTGGGCGGGGGCAGGGGCGGCTTCGGGCTTGGCGGCAGGCGCGGCCGGCTGGGGGGCGCTGGGGGCAGGGCTGACCGCTTCGTCCAGCGGCGCAAGGTTCAGCTCCATCTCGTCGATCACGAAGATGAACACATCCTCGATCGCCTCGCGGCTGACATCGCCTTCGATTTCGACGTCCCACGCGATGTAGCATTCCGTCGGCATCAGCTCGTCGAGCGGGGGCAGCCCGCCGAGCCGGGCCTTGACCGTGCAAGGGCCCAGATCGCGCAATTCATCGAGCAGCGCCAGCGGGTTGGTGCCGTTGGCCATCGCGCCCGAGGGCAGCTTTACATGCAGCCGCCAGCCCTTGCCGGCCGCGGCGCGCGCGGGTGAGGGGGGCACGACATCGTCCTGGCCGCCCTCGTCCACCGCCTGGCGCAGCGCTGCCAGAATGGCCTCGCCTGCCTGCTCGGTTGCCGCATCCGCCTTGCCGCCGGTGTCGATCAGCACCTGCATGTGGTCGCGCGCCGACAGGACCACGCCGATCAGCGCCTGATTGGCCGTTGCCTGCCCCTTGCGCACATGGTCGAAGGCGGTTTCGCAATGGTGTGTAAAAGCCGCCAGCGACTCAAAGCCGAACATCGCGCCCGAGCCCTTGAGCGTGTGGAGGCCGCGAAAGACCTCGTTCACCAGGGCGTGATCGGCCGGGTTGCGCGAAAGGTCGAGCAAGGCATGCTCGATCTGATCCAGCAGATCGGCGGCCTCTTCCCGGAAGGCGGCGACGGGATCATTCTGGCTCACCTGCCCAGAACCTTGCGCGCGATCTTGACCAGATTGTCGGCATTGAACGGCTTGACCAGCCAGCCTGTCGCCCCGGCCGCCTTGGCCTGCGCCTTCATGGCGTCATCGCTCTCCGTGGTCAGAAACACGATCGGCACGCCGGCCTGCACTGGCGACTTGCGGATCTCGCGGATCATCGTCAGCCCGTCCATGCGGGGCATGTTGAGGTCGGTGATGATGAGGTCGAAGCGCTGCGTCGAGGCCTTGGCCAGTCCTTCCGAGCCATCGGCGGCCTCGGTGACGGTGTATCCGGCTCCGTTCAGGGCGATCCGCACCGCCATGCGCAGGCTGGCGGAATCATCAACTGTCAAAATCGAGGCGCTCATGAGCGGGTCACTCCGTGGAACCAGAAATCGGCATCTGCTGGGGTGTCGGGGGTCATGCCGCAGCGTTCGAGCAATTGGCGCAGGGCCGGATTGGCCGGTGCGCAAAGGCTCAGGCTGCGGTTGCAGGCGGTGGCTTCGGCCCTTGCTGCCGCGATCAGCTGGATCACGGCCAGGTCGCCTTCGATGAAGCGCGCGGGGTCGATCTCGATGGGGTCTGGGCGCGCAAAGGCGTTGCACAGCGCATCGTGCAGATCCGCAATGGACTGCATGGTAATGCGTTCTGCCAGTTCGATCTTTGTTGCCATGGCCTCACAATCCCGAGCACGGATGATTGCTCAAAGCACCACCTCCGCTTGGCTCAGCCCTACAGGGATTGTGTGGAAACGGGCTTCTCGCGCGGTTAAGCAATTGTCCGAGGGAGGTGGTTTGCCGGGTTGCTGGCGGAGGCGCTGCCGTCAACAGCGCGACGCATTGCCCAGACCGGCCAAAAGCGCCGATCTGGCAAAGGCTGCGTTGCAGGCGCGACTGATCGATCAGTGCAATCAGCTTGTGGTGAGTGTGGGAAGTGCCTTGACTGGCAAGATCACCATAAATTCCGCCTTGGGGAATTTATGGTGGGCGCGACAGGGATTGAACCTGTGACCCCACCCGTGTGAAGGGTGTGCTCTACCGCTGAGCTACGCGCCCACTAGCGTTTCGTTTCAGAACCTTCGAGAGAAGGTCGTCTCCGTCGCCGGGAGCCGCGCCTCTAAAGGGCTTCGCAGCCGTTGACAAGTGGGGTTTGAAAATTATTCAGGCTGCATGACTGAAACGCCCGAAAACACCGCCCCGGACACCTCTGGCCCGGACCTGCCGCCCGATCACCTGGCCATCAACCCGTCCAGCCCCTTCTTTGACATGGATAAGCTGCGTCGCGGCATCGGCATCCGTTTCAAGGGCACCGTGCGCAACAATGTCGAGGAATACTGCATTTCCGAGGGCTGGGTGCGCGTGCAGGCGGGCAAGAGCATGGACCGCAAGGGCAATCCGCTGACCATCAAGCTGAGCGGGCCGGTCGAGGCGTGGTACGAGGATCTGGGCGAGAACCCGCCGGTGGCCAAGGCGTAATTTATCCACAAGTTTGCCGCGCCATCGCAATGCTGGCGCCAAAACAAAAGGGGCGGCCATAGCCGCCCCTTTGCATGTCGGCCCCGGCGTGCCGATTCGCCCATCGGGCCGGGCAACTACCGCCGGCCAAACGCCGCAATGATCGCGCCGATCGGGTCGGATGCCCAGCCGCCGCGCGTGAGACCATGCGGCATGGCGCGCACCGGGCGATTATAGATAAAGCCCTGTACCGGCCAATGCGTCGTCCCCAGGTCGCCAATGGGGGCGAACCACACGCGCACCTCGCTCCAGTCGTTGGCGGGCGACACGTCGACAGCGCGCACATTGTCCTCGACCTGACCGCGCCGGCCATTGATGGGCGACCAGTTGGCATGGCGCAGCAGCACCGTGCGCGAATCGATGATCCTGCTGACTGCCGCGACATGCCCCAGCACCATGTTGCCATGCGGGCGGAACGTCATGACCGCCCCCACGCGCGGGCTGAACCCGCGGGCATAGCGGCTGGCGGCCTGGTCCCACCAGGTGCGCGCATCGCCAAACAGCTGGATGCCCGACACAAGCCGCGCATAGGGCACGCATTGCAGATAGGCCGGCAAGTTGGCCGAGCCGCCGCCCGAAACATCGACAAATTCAATGCTCCGCCGCGATGGCGTCAGGGATGCGGCCCCGCGCTCGGGTGTGACCCGCGCGAAGGCGCTGCTGCCGGCCAGAAGATCGACCGGGGCAGAGCGCGCCAGCGCCGTTGAGGCCGTCATCGGCGCCCCGGTCGACAGGGCAGCCATGACGAAAAGGCCAAGCGATGAGGTTAAGGACTTGCGCGACATGCCTACGGGATAGACGCCCACCCGTTATGCCCCCCCTGCAAGGTGTGGTTACCAGAGCGATAATGTTTCGCGGCCCGATTGTTCCCTGCAAGGCGGCTCCAGTTGTCGCCATATTCGAACGGATTGGACTTGTTTGCGGGGTTTTTGCGCGCGCCCTGCAATGGCCAAATGCAGCTTGTCCTTGCCATTCGGCGCGCTACGGGCCAGTTGGGAGGCATAATGTTGCCTCAAGTGATCATCATCGGCCGGCCCAACGTCGGCAAATCGACCCTGTTCAACCGTCTCGTCGGCAAGAAGCTGGCGCTGGTGGATGACCAGCCTGGCGTCACGCGCGATCGCCGTTTCGGCCAGGCGCATCTGCTCGGGCTCGACTTTACTATCGTCGACACCGCCGGCTGGGAGGACGAGGATGCCCATTCCCTGCCAGGCCGCATGCGCGCCCAGACCGAGGCGGCACTGGTGGGGGCCGATGTCGCGCTGTTCGTGATCGACGCGCGCGCCGGGCTGACCCCGCTCGACGAGGAAATCGCCCGCTGGCTGCGCGAACAGCCTGTGCCGGTGATTCTGTGCGCCAACAAGGCCGAGGGCCGCGCGGGCGAGGGGGGGCTGTACGAGGCCTTCAGCCTGGGCATGGGCGAGCCGGTGGCGCTGAGCGCCGAGCATGGCGAGGGCATGGGCGACCTGTTCGAGGCGCTGCTGCCCTTTGTCGAGCGCGAGGGGGCCGAGGAAGAAGAGCCGATCGACCTTGAGGACGAGGAGGCGCTGAACGCGGCCCCCCTCAAGCTGGCCATTGTGGGCCGGCCCAACGCGGGCAAGTCGACGCTGATCAACGCGATTCTGGGCGAGGACCGGCTGCTGACCGGGCCCGAGGCGGGCATCACCCGCGATTCGATCGCCATCGACTGGGAATGGCGCGATCCCAAGACTGGCGAGGAGCGCCCTGTCCGCCTGATCGACACGGCGGGCATGCGCAAGAAGGCGCAGGTGATCGAGAAGCTGGAGAAGCTCTCGGTGGCCGATGCGCGCCGCGCGATCGACTTTGCCGAGGTGGTGGTGCTGCTGCTCGACGCGACTCGCGGGCTCGAGCATCAGGATCTGAAAATCGCCAGCATGGTGCTCGAAGAGGGCCGCGCGCTGATGATCGCCATCAACAAGTGGGACGTGGCCGAGGATGCCAGCGGCCTGTTCAACGGCATCCGTACCGCGCTCGACGAAGGGCTGGCGCAGGTGCGCGGCTTGCCGCTGATGAGCGTGTCGGCGCGCACCGGCAAGGGGCTGGACGCGATGATCGGCGCGGCTTTCGAGCTGCGCGCGGCCTGGAGCAAGCGCGTGCCCACCGCCGCGCTCAACCGCTGGTTCGACGATGCGCTGGCCGCCAATCCGCCGCCCGCGCCCGGCGGCAAGCGGATCAAGCTGCGCTTTATCACCCAGGCCAAGACGCGCCCGCCCGGCTTTGTGCTGTTCGGCACGCGGCTTGACCAGCTGCCGGTCAGCTATCAGCGCTACCTGATCAACGGCATCCGGCGCGAGCTGGGGTTTGATGCGGTGCCGGTGCGCCTGTTCCTGCGCAGCCCCCAGAACCCGTTCGCGAAGAAGGACTGAAGGGTGCTTGCGAGGGGCTT
>DATMUT010000285.1:0-4976 GCA_035563755.1 Novosphingobium sp. | reverse complement strand
ACCCTGTGGGCGATGCGCAGATCACCCGCGGCAGCGCCACCGGCACGATCCTCAACGATGACCCTATCGCGCTGGCGATCCATGAGATCCAGGGGGCAGGCCACACCTCGCCCGTGGTGGGGCAGAATGTCAGCACCACCGGCATCGTGACGGCCGTGAGCGCCACCAGCTTCTGGATCCAGGACCCCACCAGCCACCGCGACACCGGCGCCTCGGATGCCATTCAGGTGTTCGTGGGCAGCGCCCCCACGGTTGTTGTGGGCGATGCGGTGCAGGTTTCGGGCATTGTCACCGAATTCCAGCCTGCGGCCGGATCGCTGACGGTGACCGAGATCAACACCCCCACCGTTACCGTCGTCTCGCACGACAATGCCTTGCCCGAGGCCATCCTCATCGGCGTCGATGGCATCCTGCCCCCCACCAATGTCATCGATGATGATGGCATGACCTCGTACGACCCCAAGACCGACGGCATCGACTTCTACGAATCGCTCGAGGGCATGCTGGTCACGGTCGAGACGCCGATCGTGGTTGGCCCGACCTCGGGCAAGGCGACCTATGTCGTTGCCTCGCAAGGCGAGGGGGCGACCAACATGAACGAGCGGGGCGGCATTACCCTGTCGGGCACCGATGCCAACCCCGAGCGCATCGAGATCTATGCCGACAACACCTTGCTGCCCGGCTATACGCCCAATCACACGCTGGGCGATGTGCTGGGCAATGTGACGGGCATCCTGACCTATTACAATTCGCCCGAACTGCTGCCCACCCAGGCCGTTACCACGCTGGTCGACAAGGAGACCACGCAGGAGGTCACCACGCTCAAGGGCGATGCCGACCACATTTCGATCGCCAGCTTCAACATGGAAAATGCCGATCCCACCGATCCGCAGGCCAAGTTCGACGCCATCGGCCAGGAAGTGGTGAACAACCTGGGCTCGCCCGACATCATTGGCGCGCAGGAAATCCAGGATGCCGATGGCGCGGGCAGCGGCAGCGACCTGTCGGGCGCGGCCACCGCGCAAAAGGTGATCGACGCCATCGTGGCGGCGGGCGGCCCGCGCTACGTCTATGTGGAAGTGGTCCCCACCACCGCCAATTCGACTGGCGGCGAGCCCAACGGCAACATCCGCAACGGCTTCTTCTATAACCCCGAGCGCGTGACCTATGTCGAAGGCAGCGCCACGCTGGTGCCGGGGGCGGCCTTTACCGGCAGCCGCAGCCCGCTGGCGGCGCAGTTCACCTTCAACGGTCAGACGATGACGGTGATCGACGTCCACTCGACCTCGCGCGGTGGGTCCGAACTGGCCTGGGGCGCCGACCAGCCCGCCACCCAGGCGGGCGATTCGTCGCGCACCGCCCAGGCCGAGGCGATCAAGGCCTATACCGACGCGCTGCAGGCCGCCGATCCTTCGGCCAAGCTGGTCCTGCTGGGCGATTTCAACGGCTATTACTACGAAACCGCGCTGAGCACCTTCACCAAGGACGGCAGCTTTACCAACCTCTACTCGCTGCTGCCCGAGGAGGAGCGCTACTCCTACCTTTATGAAGGCGCCTCGCAGGCCTTCGACAACATTCTGGTCAGCCAGAACCTGCTCAATGGCACGTCGTTCGACGCGGTGCATGTGAATGCCGAGCAGACAACGCAGGTGATCACCGACCACGATCAGGTGGTGGCCACGATCTATGTGCCCGGCACCACCACGCCAACCAACACCGCCCCCACCGACATCACCCTGACCAACGCCACGGTGGCCGAAAACCTGCCTTCCGGTACGGTTGTGGGCACGGCAGCGGCGGTTGATGCCGAGGGCGGCGTGATGATCTATGCCCTGACGGACAATGCCGGCGGCCTGTTTGCCATCGATGCCGCCACCGGCGTCATCACCACCACCGCAGCCTTCGATCACGAAACGCTGGCCAGCGCCACCATCACCGTTTCGGCCACCGACAGCGGCGGTCTGAGCACGACAAAGACCATCGCCATTGCCATTGGCGATGTGAACGAGGCCCCGGCCCGTGTGACCATCAGCAGCAATACCGTGGTCGAGAACGCGGCCGGTGGCACGGTGATCGGCACGCTTGACGGGCACGATCCCGACACGGGCGCCACGCTCACCTATGCCCTGGCCACCGCTGACAGCCGCTTTGTCATTCAGGACAACAAGCTGCTGGTGGCTGCTGGCGCCAATATCGACTACGAGGCGCAGCACAGCATCAGCCTGGACATCACCGCCACCGATCAGGGCGGGCTGCACACCACCTCGACCATCACGCTGGCGGTGCAGGATGTGGCCGAGACGTTTAACGGCACGAGCGGCAGCGACACGATTGTGGGCGATGCCGGCGACAATGTGATCGATGCGGGCGCTGGCGATGACATCGTCAACGGCGGGCTTGGCGCCGACCGCATCACGCTGGGCGCGGGGGCCGACACGGTGCGTTCTCTGCTGAGCGAGTTGCTGGGCGACACGATCACCGACTTCACGAGCGCGGATCGCATCGTCATCCAGAGCAGCGACTTCCATCGCTCGGACATTGCCATTTCCGGCAGCGGCGCCACCACTGCGCTCACCTTTGGCGGCGGCACGCTCAACCTTGCCGCCGGTCTGGCAAATGGCGACATCATGGTGGCCCACTCGGGCAGCGATACGGTGATCACCTTCCATAACTATCTGGCAGCGCTCAGCGAAAGCACCGCCGTTGCCTCGAGCGCGGTGAACGGCATCACCAATCAGGCTTACCTGAGCGGTGACACCTCGACCGCCTTTACCGTCGATATCGAGGCGATGGGCGGGGCTGCCTATCACAACACGATCGGCGTGTATGAGGTCGACACGGCCACCGGGGCGATCGTGGATGTGCGGATCATCGCCGCCGATGCAAAGACCGCTGCCAGCGCGATCAGCGTGACCGGGGTCGAGGAAGGGCACCAGCTGGGCTTCTTCCTGGTGCAGAACGGCGCCAGCACGCTGGGTTCGGCGCTGACCAGCTCCAACCTCTCGATCATCAGCCAGAATGGCCATCTGGCGCTGGCCAACAATGGAACGGCGATCAGCGGGGCAACGACCTTCTTCTCCACCTCGGCGGCGGCCAATGTCGATGGCATGCAGCATGTCCTGTCGGGCGTGGCCAGCGATGGTTCGGGCACGATGCGCATCGGGTTCGAGGATTTGCTGCGCACCGGCACGCAAAGCGACAACGACTTCCAGGATGTGGTGCTGCACGTGACCGCCGTGCCCCAGGCCCACTTGGCCACGCTCGATACAGCCGTGCTGCACGGCTGATCGGCAGGCAGGCAACGCAGGGCGGCGCGGGCAGGTATATCCAGCCCGCGCCGCCCGATGCGTTTATGCTGGCGTGTCTGTGGTTTTTTGGAGGGGGCTAAAGCGCCTTGCAGGCAGATTGCGTGCCGCACAGCGTCAGCATGGCATGAGCAATTCATGCCATGGCCGTAAAGGGTAATTTGGGAGAATGGAGGGATTGCCGCGATACTGCTATGTTGCAGCATCCAGCGGCATCTCAACCCCTGCGCTTTCGCGTCTCGGTACTTCTCATGCTACTGAGAAGTTATGGTGCCCAGGAGAGGACTCGAACCTCCACGCCCTTGCGAGCGCTAGCACCTGAAGCTAGTGCGTCTACCAATTCCGCCACCTGGGCAACCTGTTTGGCGGGGTAGCGTTTCCGCGTCCTCGCCGGGTAGGAGGGCGCCTCTAAACGGGGTGGCCATACCTGTCAACGCAAAAAAACACCTGCGCCAAAATTAATCGAATTTGCCTGCCGCGCCCGGCCCCCTTGCCGAAAGCGGATTGCGATCAGCCGCTTAGAGGCCCCCGGCAGCGCCTGCCCAAAAGGGCAAGCTTGCCGCATCGCTCGTTTCGGCGGGGCGAGTGTGGCATATTGCTGGTCGCGGCTTGGTAAAGGAGCGCAAGGCATGGCGGCAATTCCCGAAAGCCAGTGGCTGGCCGACCGGATGGTGGTGCTGATTGGCGCCAGCGGCTTTGTGGGGCGGCATGTGGCGCAGGCCCTGCTGGCCACGGGCGCGCGCCTGCGACTGGCCTCGCGCCACCCCGAGAAGGCCTATGACGTGCAGCCGCTGGCCGGGCTGGGGCAGGCGCAATGGGTGGCCTGCGACGTCACCCGGCCCGAGACGGTGGCGCCGTTGCTCGATGGGGCTGCTGCGGTGGTCAATCTGGCGGGGGCCTTTGCCGGCGATCTGGATGCGGTGCAGGGGCGCGGGGCGGGGCGCATTGCTGCCCTGGCCGCGCAGGCTGGCGCGCGGGCCTATGTGCATGTCTCGGCCATTGGCGCCGATGCCGCTTCGCGCGTGGCCTATGCCCGCACCAAGGCCGAGGGCGAGGCGGCGGTGCAAGCCGCCTTCCCGCAGGCGACCATTTTGCGCCCCTCGGTCATTTTCGGGGCCGATGACAATTTCCTCAACATGTTCGGCGCGCTCATGGCGATGATGCCTGCACTGCCCGTTTTCGCGCCCCATGCGCGGTTGCAGCCGGTATGCGTCGATGATGTGGCGCGCGGCGTGGCGGCGGCTCTGCTGGCCCCTGCGCAGCACGGCGGGCGCACATACGAGCTGGCCGGGCCGCAGGTGCTCACCATGCTCGAGATCATGCAGGCCATCAATGTGGCCACCGGGCGGCATCGCTGCCTGCTGCCGCTGCCCGACGGGGTGGCGCGGGCCATCGCCGCGCTGCCCGGCACGCTCATCAGCAGCGATCAGTACCGCCTGCTGCTGGCCGGCAATGTGGCTGGCGGCGATTGTCCGGGGCTGGCCGATATGGGCATCACGCCGCTGCCCATGGGCCTGCAGCTCGACCGCTGGATGGCACGTTACCGCCCCTCGGGCCGTTTCGGGCGCAAGTCTTAGGCGTTCACGTCGGCGTAGTGGCTGGGCGGCTGGATCACCTCCATCCGCTCGGCCAGCAGCGGGCGGAAGCTGGGCCGGCTCTTGAACACCGAAT
>DATMUT010000284.1:0-6588 GCA_035563755.1 Novosphingobium sp. | reverse complement strand
GCGTTCGACAAGCGCCGCGGCGCGTTCCTGTGCCTGGGCAGAACTGAGCATGGTGGTAGGCTGGCTCCCTTGGGCTGCGCCGTGATGCGCGGGCGCCCGCTCTAGCCCCTGCGCCGGCCAAGGGCAACGCCTGCCCCTTCGCGCAGGGGGGTCACAACTGTTGCGCTGCGGCATCGCCGGGCGCACATCCGCCGCCAGCCATGCACGAAACCTGCCAAACTGGCGCGAGCGGTGCTTGCCGTTGGCCGTTGGCGGGCCTAGATTGGCGCGAAATGACTGATACGCTTGCACCCCCCGTTTCCGGCGGCGCCACCACCGCCCCGCACTCCGCCACTTTCAGCGGGCTCGAGGTCGTCTCGATCGCCAAGAGCTATGACAAGCGCGCGGTGCTCACCGACATCTCGCTCGAAGTGGCCAAGGGCGAGGTGATGGGCCTGCTCGGCCCCAATGGCGCGGGCAAGACGACGTGTTTCTATTCGATCATGGGGCTGGTGCGGCCGGATTCTGGCCGCATCCTGCTCGACGGCATCGATATCACGCAATTGCCCATGTACCGCCGCGCCGTGCTGGGACTGGGCTATCTGCCGCAGGAAACCTCGATCTTTCGCGGGCTGACGGTCGAGCAGAACATTTCCTGCGTGCTCGAACTGGTCGAGCCGGACCGCGATGTGCGCGCCAGCGAGCTGGAGCGGCTGCTCGACGAATTCGGCCTGACGCGGCTGCGCAACAGCCCGTCGATGGCGCTTTCTGGCGGCGAGCGGCGCCGGGCCGAGATTGCCCGCGCACTGGCGGCCAACCCCTCGATCATGCTGCTGGACGAGCCGTTTGCCGGTATCGACCCGCTCTCCATCGCCGACATCCGCCATCTGGTGCACGATCTGAAACAGCGCGGCATCGGCGTGCTCATCACCGATCACAACGTGCGCGAAACGCTCGAAATCTGCGATCGCGGCTGCATCATCTATGGCGGGCAGGTCTTGTTCGCCGGCAGCCCCGAAGCGCTGGTGGCCGACGAGAACGTGCGCCGGCTCTATCTGGGCGAGGGTTTCACCCTGTGATGCCGCGCGGGGCCTAGCCCGTGGGACTGGGGCCAAGGCTGGACCTGCGCCAGACGCAGTCGCTGGTGATGACGCCGCAATTGCAGCAGGCGATCAAGCTGCTGGCGCTCTCCAACCTCGAGATCGAGACGTTTATCGGCGAGGCGCTCGAGGCCAATCCGCTGCTGGAAATGGGCGAGAGCGCGGCCGCCCCTGCCGAAACAGTCGAGGGCGAGGGTGGCGACCTGCGCCGCACCAGCATGGAAAAATCGCCGGTCGACCAGCTGATCGGCGAAGGGCGCGCCGATGCCGACCGGCCGCTCGACATCGATACGGCCTCGCTCGATATCGACCGCGACACCGGCGATGGCGCTGCTGGCGACAACACCTCGCAGGACCTGCCCTTTGACGGCCCCTATGATGGCGAGGCGCGCGCGGCCTCGGGCGGGGAAGCGCCGGGCATTGACGAGCATGGTGGCAGCGGCGAGACGCTGGCCGAGCATCTGCACGCCCAGATCGGCGCGGTATGCCGTCAGGCGCGCAGCGAATTTGTCGCCCGCTTCCTCATCGACCAGCTCGACGAGGCCGGTTATCTGGCAACGCCGCTCGACGAGGTAGCGCTGATGCTGGGCGTCGCGCTGGTCGAGGTCGAGGCAGCGCTCGCGCTTGTGCAGTCGCTCGACCCGACGGGCGTGGGTGCGCGCAGCCTGTCGGAATGCATCGCCCTGCAGGCCAAGGAGGCCGACCGGCACGACCCGGCCATGGCCCGCCTGATCGAGAACCTCGACCTGGTGGCGCGCGGCGACTTTGCCCGGCTGCGGCGCATGTGCGGCGTGGACGAGGAAGATTTTGCCGACATGCTGGCCGAATTGCGCGGCTATGACCCCAAGCCGGGCCTGCGCTATGGCGGCGCGCCGGCAGCCCCTGTGGTGCCCGACATCCTGATTTCCGCGCGCGAGGATGGCGGGTGGAGCGTGGCGCTCAATCAGGCCAGCCTGCCGCAGCTGGTGGTCAATCGCTCGTATTATGTCGAGATGCGCGGGGCCTGCGGTAAATCGGCGGCCGGAAAACAGGGGGCCAAGCAGGATCGCGGGTGGCTGTCGGAAAAGCTGGCCGACGCCAACTGGCTGGTCAAGGCGCTGGACCAGCGGCAAAAGACCATCCTGAAAGTGGCGAGCGAGATCGTGCGCCAGCAGGACGGCTTTTTCCGCCACGGCGTCAGCCACCTGAAACCGCTGACGCTGCGGGCGGTGGCCGAAACCATCGGCATGCATGAATCAACCGTCAGCCGCGTCACCTCGAACAAATATCTGATGTGCGCGCGCGGCACCTTCGAGCTGAAGTATTTCTTCACCTCGGGCGTTGCCTCGGCCGACGGCGAAGGGGCCGTCTCGGCCGAAGCGGTGAAGGCCGCCATCCGCCAGCTGATCGACGCCGAGGAGCCAAAGGCGATCCTGTCGGACGACACGCTGGTCGATCTGCTCAAAGCCAAGGGGTTCGATCTGGCGCGGCGCACCGTGGCCAAATACCGCGAGGCGATCGGCCTTGGCTCGTCGGTGCAGCGGCGGCGGCAGAAGGCGCTGGCGGGCAAAAGGTAAAGCCGCGCCTTACCCGTGCAATTCGCCCGCCCGCTCGCGCCAGGCCTGCGCCAGCACCGGCAGACCGGCCAGTTCGCGCAAGGCCGCCCGGTCGGCCTTGTGGCCGCCGCCAATCACCACATGGAACAGGCGGTCGATCGGCCAGCTTTCCAGCCCGCGTTCGACCAGCGCCAGCCGGTCGCCCGGCGCCACCTCGCCCGCCTCGATCACGCGGTAATACCAGCCGCAGCGGCCGTTGCCCACGATGCGCGCCGCCATGGGCGCATGGCCAAAGCGATGCCCCAGCTTCCAGCAGGGCTGGCGCCCGTGGCTCACCTCGATCAGCGCGGTGCCCAGGCGAAAGCGGTCGCCCAGCCACACATCGCTCTCGGTCAGCCCTTGCGTGCTGATGTTCTCGCCAAAGCCGCCAGGGGCCTCGAGCAGCGGGTGATCGCCCAGGTCGGCCCGCCATGCCGCGTAATGGTCGAAAGCATAGTGGTGGATCGCCTTGTCCACCCCGCCGTGATGCTTGCGATCGGCCTGCTCGTCGCCCTCGATCCCCATGGGGCCAATGCGGACGGGGCCAGCCACCGGCGCCTTGGCGATGGCGCTGGGCTCATGCTCGGCGCGAAAAGGGGCAACGCGGCCCGTCAGCACCGAAAGGAGGGGATAGTCAGCCATGCCCGAACATGCCCTGCGCAGGCCCGCAGGGCAAGCCGCTCACGCCTCCAGCTCGACATCCCAGTACAGCCAGTCGCGCCATGTCTCGTGCAGATAATTGGGCGGGAAAGCGCGCCCACGCTCCTGCAACTGCCAGCTGGTGGGGCGAATGGGCGCCACCAGCAGCGGCATGCCCGCCTGCCGGGGCGTGCGCCCGCCCTTGCGCAGGTTGCAGGGCGAACAGGCCGCCACAATATTTTCCCAGCTCGTCCGCCCGCCCAGCCGCCGAGGCAGCACATGGTCGAAGGTAAGGTGATGCGGGCTGCCGCAATACTGGCACGAGAACCGGTCGCGCAGGAACACGTTGAACCGCGTGAAGGCGGGAAATTCGGACGGGCGCACATATTGGCGCAGCGCGATCACGCTGGGCAGCTGCATGGCCCAGTTGGGCGAGCGGATCTCGCGCTCGTAATGGGCGATGATGTCGACCCGCTCGAGAAACACCGCCTTTATCGCGGTTTGCCACGGCCAGACGCTGAGCGGGTAATAGGAGAGCGGGGTGAAATCCGCGTTCAGAACCAATGCCGGACAGTCGCTCAAATGGCGGGAGGGGTCGTCCCCTGCGCTGCGGAACCGGGCCGCGCGCTCGATCAGCTCCGACTTGAGCATGACCCCTTTTTGCAGGCTGGCATGACGGTTTGACGACAACTCATACCGCCTTATCAACACGCCCGCGCGCGCGAGGTCAAGCCTTGCCTTCCGGTACAATCCACAATTAAGGCGAGGCGATGTCCGTAATAGCCCGCCCTGTTCGCACCCGTTTTGCCCCCAGCCCCAACGGGCCGCTGCATCTGGGCCATGCCTGGGCGGCGATTGTGGCGCATGACCGGGCGCGGGCGGGCGGCGGGCAGTGGCTGCTGCGCATCGAGGACATTGACGCAGGCCGATCGCGGCCCGAACTGGCCGAGGACATCGCCGCCGACATGGCCTGGCTGGGCCTTGCGCCCGATGGGCCGGTGCTGCGCCAGTCCTCCCGGCTGGGCAACCATGCGCGGGCGGGCGAGGCGCTCAAGGCGATGGGGCTGCTGTACCCCTGCGCCTGCACCCGCGCCGAAATAGCGGCGGCCGCGCGCGAGCATGGCCCCGATGGCCCCATTTATCCGGGCACCTGCCGCGGGCGCGATGTCGCGCCGCAGGGCGCTGCCTGGCGGCTCGACATGGGCAAGGCCATCGCGCGGGCCGGCCCGCTGTCATGGGTCGACGAGATCGCCGGCGAGCAACGCGCCACGCCCGAAATCTTCGGCGATGTCGTGCTGTTGCGGAAAGAGGCGCCCTCCAGCTATCACCTCTCGGCCACGCTTGATGATGCGGCCGATGGCATCACCATCATCACGCGCGGGGCCGACCTGTTCGCCGCCAGCCATGTGCACCGCCTGCTGCAAGCCTTGCTGGGCCTGCCGGTGCCGGTGTGGCACCACCACCCCCTGCTGGTCGAGGCCGGGCCAGATGGCACCCCGCGCAAGCTGGCCAAGCGGCGCGGATCGCCCGCCCTTTCCGACCGCCGCCGCGCCGGCGAGGACGGGCGCGCGCTGGCCGATGCCCTGCGCGCGGGGTGCTTTCCCGATGGCATTTGGCTGGGCACAGGCCTAGTCTAGCCGCAACGCAAACCGGCAAAAGCCGGGCCAACAACATGCCAGCGGGAGACACCACATGTCGAAGTTCATTCTGGTCCCGGTCATCATCGTCCTCATGGGCTTTGTCGTGGTCAGCCTGGTCAGGGGCGTCATCGCCTTCCTGAAGGCCAGCCGCGCCGATCTGGAAGGCGATACCGGCCCCGGCCCCACCGCCATGCAACTGCGACAGAACGAGATGATGTTCGCCCGGATCAAATATCAGGCGCTCGCCATTATCGTCGTGGCCATCCTGCTGGCGGCCAGCAGATAAGGACAGGTTTTGGTCAAGCTCAACAAGATCTACACCCGCACGGGCGATGCCGGCACGACCGGCCTTGTCGACGGATCGCGGGTGGCAAAGCATGACGTGCGCATGGAAGCCATCGGCGCGGTCGACGAGGCCAACAGCGCGCTGGGGCTGGCCGTGGCGGCCATGGCGCCCGATGCGCCCGACCGGCCCGCGCTGATCCGCATCCAGAACGACCTGTTCGATCTGGGCGCCGACATCGCCACGCCCGGCAGCGATTTCGCCCCCGGCCCGATGGTGCTGCGCATGGTGGCCAGCCAGGCCGGCTGGATCGAGGAGCGCATCGATGCGCTCAACGAAACGCTGCCCCCCCTCACCAGCTTCATCCTGCCCGGCGGGTGCGAGGTGGCAGCACGTGTGCATGTCGCCCGCGCCGCCACGCGGCGGGCCGAACGCGCCATGGTCGCCCTTGCCGCCGCCGAAGCCGTGAACCCGGCGGCGCTGGCCTACATCAACCGCCTCTCGGACTATCTTTTCGTGCTGGCGCGCGCGCTCAATGCGTTGGATAAGAGCGAAATCCTGTGGGTGCCGGGGGCGAACCGGTAAGAGCGAACGGGCAAAGGACATCTCATGCAGACGATAGCGGTGATCGGCGCAGGCCAGATGGGGTCGGGCATTGCCCAGACGGCGGCGCAATGCGGCAACACGGTGCTGCTGGCCGATGTGGGCATCGAGCAGGCGCAGGCCGCCAAGGCCCGCATCGACAAGGCGCTGGCCCGGCTGGTGGCCAAGGAAAAGATCAGCGCCGAAACGGCCAGCCAGACGCTGGAGCGCATCGTCCCGGTGGCCGACTATGCCCCCATGCGCGAGGCCGCCTTCATCATCGAGGCGGCCACCGAGCGCGAGGAGATCAAGGCGAAGATCTTTGCCGCGGCCGGCGCCGTGCTGGGCGCAGACGCGGTGCTGGCCACCAACACCAGCTCGATCCCCATCACCCGCATGGCCCGCAACGCCCCCGATCCGGCGCGCTTCATCGGCCTGCATTTCTTCAACCCCGTGCCGGTCATGCAGCTTATCGAGGTGATCCCCGGCCTGGCCACCAGCCCGGCCGTGATCGAGCGCACCCGCGCCTTTGGCGAAGGGCTGGGCAAGCAGGTGGTGCTCAGCCAGGACGAGCCGGGCTTTGTGGTCAACCGCATCCTGCTGCCCATGCTCAACGAGGCGATCTTCGTGCTGGGCGCGGGCACGGCCAGCGTGGCCGACATCGACAAGGGCATGAAGCTGGGCTGCGCGCATCCGATGGGGCCGCTCGAACTGGCCGATTTCATCGGCCTCGACACCTGCCTCGAGATCATGCACGTGCTCTACAACTCGACGGGCGACAGCAAGTATCG
>DATMUT010000283.1:0-5497 GCA_035563755.1 Novosphingobium sp. | reverse complement strand
CGCGAGCTTTGCCGCCACGCTGCGCGCGCAGGTGCGGCGCGTGCGCGCGGCGCTGGGGCAGGACATTCCCATCCTGCTGATCGCCCCGCCAGATGCCGCCACGCGCAACCCGGCCGTGGCGCACCCGCTCTCGACCGACATGCATGGCTGCGCGCGCGGGCTGATGATCCCCTCGGGGCTGGCCGCGGTGCGGCGCGAGGAATGGTCGAGCGCGCGCGCGCTGGGGCTGGCGTTCTGGAACGCAGGCCTGGCCATGGGCGGCCCCTGCACCAGCCTCGACTGGGGCGCTCAGGGCATGATGATCGGCGACCTTGTGCATTTGACCAAAAGCGGCGGGGCAGTGGTTGGCGCGCTGCTGGCGGCCGACCTTGAAGGGGCGGCGGCATCTGGCCCGGCGCCTGCCTACGCGCCCTACACCGGCTACAGGGGCCCTGCGCGCTGATGCTGTTTCCAACGCTTGCTTTCCACCTCTTCTTCGTCGTCGTTTTCCTGCTGGCCTGGGCGCTGCGCGGCTCGAACGAGTGGCGCAAGATCATGCTGCTGGCCGCTTCGTGGATCTTCTATGGCGCGTGGGACTGGCGCTTTGTCCTGCTGCTCATCGGCTCGGGCGTGGTCAATTGGCTGGCCGGGCTTGGCATTGTCGCTGCCGAGGGGCGCCCTGCATGGCGGCGGCTGATCCTGACGCTGGGGCTGGTGCTGAACCTGGGCGTGCTGGGCCTGTTCAAATATTACAACTTCTTCGTGACGCAAATCGCGCCGCTGGTGCCCGGCATCGAAGGGCATTATGTGCTGCCGGTGATCGAGGTGATCCTGCCGGTGGGCGTCTCCTTCTTCACCTTCCAGGGCATCGGCTATCTGGTCGATGTGTATCGCGGGCAGACGGGGCCGGCGCGGCTGCTCGACCTGGTGCTGCTGATGTGCTTCTTCCCGCATCTGCTGGCCGGGCCCATCGTGCGCCCCAGCCACCTGATCCCCCAGTTCCAGAAGGTGCCGGTGCTGACCCGCGAAATGGTCGCCTCGGGGCTGGTGCTGATCGTGTGGGGCGTGTTCAAGAAGGCAGTGATCGCCTCGGAAATCCAGTCGAGCTTCGTCGATCCGGTCTTCGTCGATCCCTCGGTGCATGGCAGCCTCGATCTGCTGCTGGCGGCCTATGGCTATGCGGTGCAGATCTACTGCGACTTCTCGGCCTATACCGACACGGCGATCGGGCTGGCGGCGCTGCTGGGCTATCGCTTCCCGCGCAATTTCAACCAGCCCTATCGCGCCGCTTCGCTGCAGGATTTCTGGCGGCGCTGGCACATCTCGCTGTCGAGCTGGCTGCGCGATTACCTGTATATTCCGCTGGGCGGCTCGCGCCATGGCCTGTTGCGCATGTATTTCGCCCTGTCGGCCACGATGATCCTGGGCGGGCTGTGGCACGGGGCCAGCTGGAACTTCATCATCTGGGGCGGCATCCACGGCGGCGCGCTGGTGGCCGAGCGGCTGTGGCGCGACCTGCGGCCGCAATGGCTGCCGGCCCTGCCACGGCCGCTGGGCGTGCTGGTGACATTCCACCTGGTCACGGCGGCGTGGATCTTTTTCCGCTGCGCCAGCTTTGCCGATGCGATGGCGTTTTTCCGCGGCCTTGGCCAGATGACGCCGGGCGCCGTCTCGGCCAGCCCGCTGGTGGCGGGGCTGATGGTGCTGGGCATGGCGCTGCATTTCGGCCCGGCCGACATGGTGGGCCGCATCGCCCTGCGCCTGCGCGCGGCGCCGGCCATTGTGGTGGCGCTGGCGCTGGCATCGGCGCTATTGGTGGTCGAGGCGATGCGCCCCGATGGCGTCGCCCCCTTCATCTACTTCCAGTTCTGAGGCGGAAGGCACCATGAGCCACGCACCCACCGACCACGATGCCATCGGCCTGCCCTTTGGCGAATCGCCCGTCGACATTGCCGCGCCCGAGGACGATCTGATCGACCCGGCCAGCGGCGAGGACGCGCCCCGCCCCCGCCCAGCGCTGGGCTGGGCCATGGCGGTGCTGGTGATGGCCAATGCGCTGCTGCTGGTGTGCAACACCCATGCGCTGACCAACTGGGCCAACCAGCAGGCGGCAACCCCGCTCAACGCGCCGCTGCTGGGCACCATCCAGCAATGGCAGGACATGGTGAGCCAGACGGGCCTGGACCGGCCGGTGGCATGGGGGCAGGCGCAGTGGCGGGCCCTGCGCGCGCAAGGCTGGCCCGGCCAGCCCGCCACCCCAGTTCAGGACTAGGGGTTCAGGAATAGCGCGCGATTACAGCGCCGCCCGCTCGCGCACAGCGGCAAAATCGTGGCGCACCAGCATCCGCCCGTCGCGCCACACCTCGACCAGCAGGTCATCGGCAGGCGCCACCCCGTCGCGC
Organism: Novosphingobium sp.; assembly: GCA_035563755.1. Taxonomy (GTDB): domain Bacteria; phylum Pseudomonadota; class Alphaproteobacteria; order Sphingomonadales; family Sphingomonadaceae; genus Novosphingobium. The sequence continues at coordinate 3,116 of DATMUT010000283.1, read as the reverse complement.
CGGCGGGCGACAAGGCGGCCATTCTCGCCCACCACCGCCTGCCGCCCGGCCTTGCTGCGCTTCTCGGGATCGGTGGCGGGGGCTTTTGAAATATCGTGCCACACGCCAGCGGCATCGCGCATGGCGTCGGCCTTCAGGGCAAAGCGCAAGGTGTCGCGGTTGACCTGCTGCAACAGGCCGCCGCCCATCCCAAAGGCCAGATTATCCACCGCATAGCCCGCCGCCATCACCGCCGCGACCAGGCGCGTGATGCTCTCGACCGTCATGCCGTCGCCCTGGATCAGCCGCACATGCGGGTCGAGCACGCGATAGCCGCGCGCATTCACCGTGCCGCCAAACCTGGCCCACAATTCCTCGAGCGTGCGCAGCGGCGTGGCCACCGGGTCGCCGCTGTCGGGGCGCACCACCAGCGTGCCCTCGCGCGCCAGCACGCGGTCGTGCAGCACGCCGCCCCACAGATCGTTCACCGCCCGGTCAAGGTCGTAGGAATCGGACACCACCGCCACCAGCCCCTGCGGAAAAGCTTGCAGCATGTTGGCATAGGCCTCGCCCTCGCGCGGGCGGCCCCAGCTGGTCATGGTCGAATGTTCGGCCGCCGGAATCGAAAAACCGGCCATATCGGCGCCATAATAGCGCCGCGCCGCCATCACCCCTTCCAGCGTGTCGGTGCCCATGAAGTTCACCAGATGCGCCATGCCGCCAAGGGCCGCGCTCTCGCCGCTCGACACGCCGCGCGCGCCGAAATCATGCAGCTTGAAAGGCAATTGCCCGGCCGGATCATCGCTCGACTGCGCAAGGCCGGCGTGGATCACCGCCTTCACCTTGCGGCTGAGCGTGGCGACGGTGGAGGGATACCACAGCGCGCGCAGCAGCGCCGTTTCGACAAAGGTGGTCAGCCACGGCAGGCGCGGATCGGTGTTTTCCAGTTCGAGCAGCGGCACGCCGGTGGGCGCTACCGTGCCCTCGGCCAGCGCGCGGATCGAAAGCGGCAGGAAACCGCCGTGGTCGTCCACCACTACCTGCCACCCGGCGCGGTTGAACGGCTCGCCATGGGCCGCGCACACCGCCTCGGCCTCGTCGATATCGGCCAGCGTGACGGGGCGCGACAGGTAATCCATCAGGAACGGTTGCAGGCCGAAGAACACCACCTCGCCGGCAAAGCTGTTGGGCCGCGCCTCGGCATAGGCGCTGATGATGCGCGCCTCGGGCGGGTACTGGCGGAAATGGCTGTGCTTGTAGCTGTCGGTGGCCAGCAACAGGTTGATCACGGGGGCAGAACTCCTGAACAGGTAGCTGTGCCTTAGCCCAAAAGCGCGCCCCCGCAACAGGCGTTCAGCGCGCCGCTATCCACTCCGCCAGCGCCGCCGCCTGCTCGGGCAGGAAGCGCAGGCCCAGCTTGGTGCGGCGCCACAGAATGTCTTGCGCGGTTTGCGCCCATTCGGCGCGGATCAGGTAATCGACCTCGGCGTCGAACAGGCCCTGGCCAAAGTCGCGCCCCGGCGCATCGGCCACCGGCCCATCGGCCGCCAGCACCCGCGTGCCATAGGCGCGCACCAGCCGCAGCGCGTTGTCCTGCCCCAGATCGGGCCGGCGCGCCAACAGCGCCGCCACCAGATCGCCCTGCCCGGTCATGGCGAAATCGCCGCCGGGCAAGGGCGCCGCCTGTGTCCAGCGCTCGCCCTTCAAGGCCGGCACCAAAGGCGCCAGCCGGTCGACCGCGCCCTGCGCAAGCTGGCGATAGGTGGTGATCTTGCCGCCAAACACGCTGAGCAGCGGCGCCTCGCCCGCCTGCCCGTCGATCTCGAAACGATAGCCGCGACTGGCCGCCTCGGGCCGGCCCGAACCATCGTCCACCAGCGGCCGCACGCCCGAGTAGGACCACACCACATCGGCCGGGGTGATCTGGCGGTTGAACCACTCGTTCACGCCCGCGCACAAATAGGCGATCTCGTCCTCGCTGGCACGAATGTCGCTCAGCGGGCCGGTGTGGTCGGCATCGGTCGTGCCCACCAGCGTGAAATCGCCCTCGTAGGGGATGGCGAAGAAGATGCGGCCATCGGGCAGCTGGAAGATATAGGCATGGTCGTGGTCGAACAGGCGCGGCACGACAATGTGCGATCCGCGCACCAGCCGCAGCTTCTGCCCCGCCAGCCGTCCCGCCCGCCCCAGCAGGTCAAGCACCGAGGGGCCGGCGGCATTCACCACCGCGCGGGCGGCAAATTCGCCCTGCGTGGTGGCAATGCGCCACAGGCCATCCTGCCGGTGCAGGCTTTCGACCCGGCAGCGGGTGTGGATGGCAGCGCCCCTGTCGGCCGCATCGCGCGCGTTGAGCACCACCAGCCGCGCATCATCCACCCAGCCGTCGGAATAGACGAAGCCGCGCGCAAACTGCGGTTTGAGCGCCGCGCCCGCCTTGTGCCGGCGCAGGTCGATCGCGCGGGCCGGCGGCAGCGCCTTGCGCCCGCCGATGTGGTCATACAGAAACAGGCCCAGCCGCAGCAGCCAGCGCGGCCGCAAGCCCGGCCGATGCGGCAGCACGAAGCGCAGCGGGCGGATGATGTGCGGCGCATTGGCCCACAGCACCTCGCGCTCGGACAGGGCCTCGCGCACCAGGGCGAACTCGCGGTGTTCCAGATAGCGCAGGCCGCCATGGATCAGCTTGGTGCTGGCCGAGGACGTGCCGCTGGCCAGGTCGTCCTGCTCGAACAGCACGACATCGGCCCCGCGACCCGCCGCATCGCGGGCAATGCCCACCCCGTTGATGCCCCCGCCAATGACGGCAATGTCGTAAACCCGGCTCACCGGATCACCCAATAGGCAAAGGCAAAGGCCACGCAGAACGAGGTGATGGTGGCCGCCAGCACCGGCAGCACCGAGCTCCAGCCCAGCTTGAGGATGAGGTCGGTGCGCGTGCGCATGGCCGTGGCCGTGACCGCCAGCAGCAGCAGCCCCTTCGAGCCGATCAGCGCCCAATTGCTGAGCATGGCCGGCACCGGCAGGAAGGAATTGGCCACCACCAGCGCCAGAAAGGCCAGGATGAACGGCGGCATGGCGATCATGCGCCGCCAGGCGGCCCCCTTGGGCGCTTCACCGGGCAGCGGGTCGACCCGGCCAAT
>DATMUT010000282.1:0-2758 GCA_035563755.1 Novosphingobium sp. | reverse complement strand
ATTGCCCCTGTATCCGGCTCCCGCGCATCCGCGACATTCTTCGCCGGCAATCCTCTGCCGGGCCATCCCAAGGAACCGCCATGCACACCATCGGCTATGCCGCCCATTCGCCCGAGAGCCAGCTGGTCCCCCATGCCTTCGACCGCCGCGAGCCGCGTGCCGACGACGTGGTGATCGAGATCCTGTATTGCGGCGTGTGCCATTCCGACCTGCACACCGCCCGCAACGACTGGGGCGGCACGAAATACCCCATCGTCACCGGCCACGAGATCGTGGGTCAGGTGGTCGCCACCGGCCCCGAGGCCAACCGCTACAAGGTGGGCGACAAGGTGGCGGTGGGCTGCTTTGTCGACAGCTGCGGCCATTGCGACCAGTGCCGCCACGACCACGAGAACTATTGCCGCAACGGCTGGACCGGCACCTATAACGGCACCGACAAGGTCGATGGCTCGGTCACGCAGGGCGGCTATTCACGCCATGTGGTGGTGAAGGAGCACTTTGTGCTGCGCCTGCCCGAGGGGCTGGATGTGGCCAAGGCCGCGCCGCTGCTGTGCGCCGGGATCACCACCTGGTCGCCGCTGCGCGAATGGAACGCGGGGCCGGGCAGCCGGGTGGGCGTTGTCGGCCTTGGCGGGCTTGGCCATATGGCGGTCAAGTTCGCGCGGGCGCTGGGCGCGCATGTCACCGTCATCAGCCGTTCGCCCGGCAAGGAGGCCGACGCGCTGGCGCTGGGCGCCGATGCGGTGCTGGTCTCGACCGACACCGAAGCGATGCTCTCGGCCATCAACGGTTTTGACCTCATCATCGACACCGTGCCCGTGCGCCACGACATCAACCCCTATCTGCCGCTGCTCGACTATGACGGCACGATGGTGCTGGTCGGCCAGATCGGGCTGGTCGACGAACCGCACACGCTGCCGCTGGTGTTTGGCCGCCGCCGCCTGGCCGGCTCGCTGGTGGGCGGCATTGCCGAAACGCAGGAGATGCTCGATTTCTGCGCCCGCCACAACATCCTGCCCGAATGCGAGATGATCGCCATGGACCAGATCAACGAGGCTTTCGAGCGGATGGAGAAGTCGGACGTGCGCTACCGCTTCGTGATCGACATGAGCACGCTGGCCGACGTGGCCGCGTAAAGCCGGCCCTTACGCCTGAAACGGCGCCCCCCCGTGCCAGATGGCGCGGGGGGCGTCATGCCATTCGCGCGGGATAAAGCGCATTTCACTTGAGCTTGCCCCCCTTTCAAGGGCACCGCAGTCTTGCCGTAATCCTTGGCGCGTGGCCCGGGCGGGTTTAGGTAGGTTGCATGGTGCAGATACTCGTGGTCGATGATGACCCGGACGTGGCGGGGGTGATCGTCAGGCGGCTGGGCGAGCAGGGCTATGCCACGCGCTGGGTGCAAAGCGCGCGCGAGGGGCTGGCCTGTGCGCAGGCCGAAAGGTTCGATGCCATCACGCTCGACCGCATGCTGCCCGACATGGATGGCATTGCCCTGCTGGCCCGCCTGCGCGCCGAGCAGGTGACGACGCCTGTGCTGCTGATCTCGTCGTTGGCCGATGTGTCGGACCGCATCGACGGCCTTCGCGCTGGGGGCGACGACTACATGACCAAGCCCTTCTCGGCCGACGAGATGGCGATGCGGGTCGAGGTGCTGCTGCGCCGTGGCCGCGAATATCCCGAGGAGGCCATGCTGCGCGTGGGCGCGGTCGAGATCGACCTGATGAAGCGCAAGGTGTGGGTGGCGGGCGAGCCGGTGCAATTGCTGCAAAAGGAGTACCGCCTGCTCGAATTCCTCGCGCGGCACCCCGGACAGGTAGTGGGCCGGCGCATGATCTTCGAACAGGTCTGGGGCTATTTCTTCGAGCCGAGCGACAATCTCATCAACGTGCACATCGGCAAATTGCGCCGCAAGCTCGAGCGCCCCGGCCACCCTTCGCCCATCGAGACGGTGAAGGGCGAGGGCTATCGCCTGCGACAGGCCGGCTAGGGCCATGCGCAAGCTGCTGGACCTGCGCATGGCCGAAGTGCGCCAGACCACCACCTTTCGCCTGACGGCAGCGCTGGGCATTGTGTTTCTGGTGGCGGTGGTGGCGCTTCTGGGCATCACCTATGCGCTGACCGAGAGCGAGCAGGCCGCGCGCAGCGATCTGGTGCTGTATCGCGAGGCGCAGTTGCTGGCCAGCGCGCCTCCTGGCAAGCGGGTCGCGGCGGTGAATGCGGCCGTGACCGGCAACGCCAGCGGGTTGCTCTATTTCGCGCTGTATGATGCGGCCGGGCGCAAGCTGGCGGGAAATGTCAATTTCGATGCCCGCAAACAGAGCCACGCCATGCCCGAGCGCACGTTCGAGCGGCCTGCCGGGGGCGGCCTGCCGGTGCCCATGCGTATGCTGGTGCGGCAACTGGGCGATGGCGAGACGCTGGTGCTGGGGCGCGACAACAAGACCACGATCGACCTGCGCGCGCGCATTCTGGGCATATTGCTGGCCAGCGGCCTGGCGGTGGTGGCCTCGGCAGCGGCGGCGGCGGTGGGGCTGAGCATCGGCCCGCTGCGGCGCATTGGCGAGCTGAAGGTGGCGGCGCGGCGCATTGCCGCCGGCGAGCTGGGCTGGCGCATGCCGGTGTCGCGGCGGATGGATGAGCTGGATCTGATCGCGGGCATGGTCAACACCATGATCGACGAGATCGAGCGGCTGATGGAGCAGGTGAAGGGGGCGACCGATGCGATCGCTCACGACCTGCGCGCGCCGCTTGCCCGCCT
>DATMUT010000281.1:0-8364 GCA_035563755.1 Novosphingobium sp. | reverse complement strand
CCCGCCACGATGGCGTCGATCGGCACATCCTCGTCGCGCCCGTCGGGGGTGATGCGCCGGGCGGTGCGCGGCGCCAGCGCCAGCAGCGCCTTTATCGCGCCCGATGTCCGCTCGCGCGCGCGCAGCTCCAGCACCTGCCCCAGCAGCACCAGCACGATGATGACCGAGGCCGCCTCGAAATAGACCGCGACCGAGCCGTCCTCTTGCCGCAAGGCGGGCGGGAACCAGCCGGGCGCCAGCGCTGCCACCATGCTGTAGGCCCACGACAGGCCCGTGCCCATGGCGATGAGGGTGAACATGTTGAAGTGGCGCGAGCGCAGGCTGGCCCAGCCCCGCTGGAAAAACGGTGCGCCCGCCCACAGCACCACCGGCGTTGCCAGCACCATCTGCGCCGCAACCGACCAGCCCATGGGCAGCAGGTGATGCAAGGCCGGCACCACATGCCCGCCCATTTCCAGCACGAACACCGGCAGCGCCAGCGCGCCCGCGATCCACAGGCGGCGGGTCATGTCGGCCAGTTCGGCATTGGGGCCATCGTCGAGCGAGATCGTCTCGGGTTCGAGCGCCATGCCGCAGATGGGGCAGGGGCCGGGGTGGTCCTGCCGCACTTCCGGGTCCATCGGGCAGGTCCAGATGCTGCCGGGCGGGGCGGTTTGCGCGTCCTGGGCGCGGGGCGAGAGGTAGCGCTGCGGATCGGCCTCGAACTTGCCGCGGCAGCCCGCGCAGCAAAACACATAGGTGTGGCCCTGATGCGTGAAGCTGTGCCGCGCATGGGCCGGATCGACGTTCATGCCGCACACCGGGTCGATGGCGGGGGGCGTGCCGGTGTCGCCCTGGCCCTGCGCGGCGTGGTGAGAACATTGCGCCATAAACGTGCCTTTCCTCGAACAGGCGCGCATCAATGGACCTTGCCACCATGTCAGAGTCAAGCCTGTCTGTTTTCATGCCCTTTCTTGCAAGGGGGATTGAACCTTCCCGCCAGTGATCGCATTTCTTTCAGGCATTTCCCTTCCTGCCGCCTCTTCCCCACCTCGCGCCAAAGGAACCGCCCATGCCCGCCGATCGCCAGTTGCACCTGGGCGCCTTCATGCGACCCATCTCGATCCACACGGGGGCGTGGCGCTATCCGGGGGCGGCGGTCGATGCCAATTTCAACTTTCCGCTCATCCGCCGCCTGGCGCATAGGCTGGAAGCGGCCAAATTCGACGCCTTTTTCATGGCCGACCATCTGGCCCTGCTCAACATGCCCAACGATGCGCTCAAGCGCAGCCATACCGCCACCAGCTTCGAGCCTTTCACCCTGCTCTCGGCGCTGGCCACGGCGACCGAGCGGATCGGTCTGGTGGCTACCGCCTCGACCACCTATGACGAGCCGTTTCATATCGCCCGCCGCTTTGCCTCGCTCGACCACCTGTCGCAGGGGCGGGCGGGCTGGAACATCGTGACCACCGGCAACCCGGAAACGGCGTGGAATTTCAACCGCGAGGAGCACATGGAGCACGACACGCGCTATGATCGCGCGCGCGAGTTCTATGATGTGGTGACCGGCCTGTGGGACAGTTGGGCCGACGATGCCTTTGTGCGCGATGTCGAGAGCGGGATCTTCTTCGATCCGGCAAAGCTGCATGTGCTCGACCACGAGGGGCCTTTCCTCAAGGTGCGCGGGCCGCTCAACATTGCCCGGCCGGTGCAGGGCTGGCCGGTCATCGTGCAGGCCGGCGCGTCGGATGCGGGCCGGCAACTGGCCGCCCAAACCGCCGAGGTGATCTTTGGCGCGGCGCCCAACCTTGCCGCCGGGCAGTCCTTCTATGCCGACATTCACGCGCGCATGGCCGCCATCGGCCGCGCGCCCGACAGCCTGAAGATCCTGCCGGCCGCCTTTGTCGTGGTGGGCGACACCGACGAGGAGGCCCGCGCCATCCGCGCGCACCTCGACAGTCTGGTGCATTACGAGAGCGGCATCCGCTCGCTCTCGATCGCGCTGGGCTTCGACGTTTCGCATTGCGACCCCGACGGCCCCTTGCCCGAGATCCCCGAGAGCAACGCCAGCCAGTCGGGCCGCGCGCGCATGGTCGAGGCCGCCCGCAAGCCGGGGGTGACCATCCGCGATCTCGCGGCGCAGGCCGGGTCTTACGCGGGCTTGGCCTTTGTCGGCTCGGCCACCACCATTGCCGACCAGATGGAGCAATGGCTGGTCGAGCGGGCGTGCGACGGGTTCAATGTGATGTTCCCCTTCGTGCCGGCCGGGCTCGAGGCGTTTTGCGACCATGTGGTGCCCGAATTGCAAAGGCGGGGCCTGTTTCGCCGCGAATATGCCGGCACGACCCTGCGCGATCATCTGGGGCTGGCGCGCCCGGCCAACCGCTTCTTTGCCGGAGACGGCGCATGATCGCTGGCGAGGCGCCTGCAACCGGGCCTTCGCGGCTGTTCCTGCCGGCGCTGGTTGTGGTGGCAACGCTGGCGTTTATCTGGCTGGTGGCGCCGTTTTCGGGGGCTATTTTGTGGGCGGTCATCGTTTCAGTGCTGTTTGCCCCGCTCAATGCGCGGTTGCTGGCGGCCATGCCGCGCCGGCGCAATGGGGCAGCGCTGGTCACGCTGCTGGTGATTGTTGCGGTGCTGGTGGTGCCGGCCATGCTGCTGGGCATGGCGCTGCTGAAGGAGCTGGCGGCGCTGTATGCGCGCATGGGCAGCGATACGTTCGATCTGGGCCAGCTGTTTGCCCGCCTGCTGGGCCACCTGCCGGACTGGGCGCGCGGGTGGCTGGCCGATATTGGGCTGAACGATGTGGGCGCGCTGCGCGGGCGCCTCAATCAGGGCGTGGCCAGCAGTTTCGACACGGTGCTGGCCAAGGTGCTGAACTGGGGGCAGGGGGCTTTCGGCTTTTTCCTGGCGCTGGGCGTGATGCTGTACCTGGCCTTCTTCCTGCTGCGCGACGGCGTGGCGCTGGCCGCGCGGGTCGAGCAGGCGCTGCCGCTGCCGGCCGGGCAACGCCGCCTGCTGGGCGAGAAATTCGTGGCCGTCATCCGCGCGACGATCAAGGGCAGCATTGTCATCGCCATCTTGCAGGGGCTGGTGGGCGGTCTGGCCTTCTGGGCGCTGGGCCTGCCCGGCGCGGTGCTGTGGGGCGTGGCGATGGGGGTGTTCTCGCTGTTTCCGGCCATAGGCACGGGGCTGGTGTGGGTGCCGGCGGCGCTCTATCTGCTGGCCACGGGCGCCTATTGGCAGGGCGGCATCCTGTTCGCGCTGGGCTTTTTCATCATCAGCAGCATCGACAATGTGGTGCGCCCCATTCTCGTGGGCCGCGACACGCAAATGCCCGACTATCTGGTGCTGATCGCAACGCTTGGCGGGTTCGAGGTGATGGGGGTGAACGGTTTTGTGGTCGGCCCCGTTATCGCCGCGCTGTTTCTGGCGATCTGGGATATTTACGCCGGCACCGCTGCGCAGGCTGACACGCAGGCGCAATCCGCCCTTTAGCCGTTGCCTCGGGCGAGCGTTTGGCGCATCGCATGCCCCATGCTTCTGCTTGCCCTGTTCCTGTCGGCGGTTCTTGCCTTTGCCATCAGCACCGTTGCCGGGGGCGGCGCGGGGCTAATGCTCATGCCGGTGCTGGCGCTGCTGCTGCCCGGCGCGCAGGTGCCGGCCGCACTGTCCATCGGCACGGCGGTCAGCTCCTTCTCGCGCATTGCCATGTTCTGGCGCTCGATCCGCTGGGATGTGGTGCGCTGGTTCCTGCCGGCGGCGCTGCCGGCGGCGGCCCTTGGCGCATGGCTGCTGTCCCGCTTCGAGCCGGTCTATGTAAAGCTGATCCTGGGCCTGTTCCTGACCGCCAACCTGCCGCTGCTGTTCCTGCGCCAGCGCGCGCCCGAGCCTGTTGATGCGCCTGCCATGGGGCCGCGCGGGCTGCTGCTGCTGGGGGCGGCGGTGGGCCTGCTTTCGGGCTTTACCGGAGCGGTGGGCGTGGCGTTCAACCGCTTCTATTTCCGCCTGCGCCTGCAAAAGGGCGAGATCGTTGCAACGCGCGCGACCAACGAGGTGCTGCTGCACCTGCTCAAGCTGGCGCTTTATGCCGCCTTTGGCCTGCTGACCGACCGGGCGATCATGGCGGGCGCGGTGGTGGCGATTGCGGCGGTGTGCGCCTCGTGGCTGATGAAGCATGCCATTGCCTATGTGGCCGACCATGTGTTCCGCCATGCCGGCACAGCGGCGATGGTGGCCGCCGGCCTGGGCATGGTGGGCACGGCGGCCCCCGCGGCGCTGGCGCGCAACGATGCCGGCCTGCATTACCACGCCAATTCCGACGAGCGCGAGATGCAGGCCCATTGGGGCCGCCACGCCTATGCCGTGGCGCTGAGCCGGCGCAGCGGCATTGTGCTGGAGAAGAAGCTGGATCTGGCCCGGCTGAAGCCCAAATACCGCCGTTTCCTGCCCCCCACGCCCAATGGCGCGCGCGTTGTCGCCATCGAGAAGATCGAGCAGATCGACCGCGAGGGGCTGGAGATCCATTATGCGCAAGGGGGCCGTGAATGGTCCCGCGTGGTCATCACCGAGGACTGAGCCGGCGCTAGGCCCCCCGGCGCGGTTTACGCCAGCCTTGCGCCGGGCGTGTCGGCGGGCAGGGGGATGAATTCGTGCTCGCCGGGCACATGGGCAAAGCGGTCGGCGCGCCAGTCCTGCTTGGCCTGCTCGATGCGCTCGGCGTTCGAGGAGACGAAGTTCCAGTAGATGAAGCGCTTCTCGGGGAAGGGCTCGCCGCCCACCAGCATCAGGCGGGTGTGTTCCTGGCTGGTCAGCACCACTTCGGCGCCGGGCTTGAGCACCACCAGTTGGGTGGCGCCAAAGCTGCCTTCCTGCCCCTCGACCCGCAGCGAGCCCGAGACGACATAGACCGCCCGCTCGACATGCTCGGCGGCAAAGCGGTAGCGCGCGCCCGGTGCCAGCACCAGATCGGCATAGATCATGTCCGAGAAGGTCTCGACCGGCGAAACCAGCCCATCGGCAGTGCCCGCCACCAGCGTCAACCGCGCGCCGGCCTCCTCGCCCACGGGAATATCGCTGGCCTTGTAGTGGCGGAAGGTGGGGGCGGTTTCCTCATGCGCCTTGGGCAGGGCCACCCAGGTCTGCAGGCCGAACAGCGAGGCGCCCGTGCCGCGCTGCGATTGCGGGCTGCGTTCGGAGTGCACGATGCCGCTGCCTGCGGTCATCCAGTTCACCTCGCCGGGGCGGATGGCCTGCTCGCTGCCCAGCGAGTCGCGGTGCATGATCTCGCCGTCGAGCAGGTAGGTGACGGTGGCCAGGCCGATATGGGGGTGGGGCCGCACATCGAGCGCCTGTTCGCCCTCAAAGGCCGCCGGCCCCATCTGGTCGAAGAAGATGAACGGCCCGACCATGCGCCGGTTAGGGCTGGGCAGGGCGCGGCGAACGGAAAAACCGTCGCCCAGATCGCGCACAGGCGGCAGGATCACGGCATCAACGGGCGAATTGGCGGTAGAAAGGGTCATGGCGGGGCCTTTAACTGGGGGGTATCTAAGGGCAGGTTGGGCGGGCAGGGCGCATGCGGGGGAAACCGGCCCCCGCATGAATACCCCGGCTTACAATGTGTCGACCAGCACGATCTCGGCATCTTCATGCGCGGTGATGGTGATGGTCTCCTCATCGGCAATGGCAATGCCATCGCGGGCATTGGCGGCCACGCCGTTCACCTCGATGCGGCCGGTGGCGGGCACCAGATAGGCCTTGCGATCGCCGCCCAGCGCATAGTCCACCGTTTCGCCCGCGCGGATCGTGCCGCCCACAACCCGCGCCTCGGTGCGGATGGGCAGGGCGTCGGCATCCTCGGCATAGCCCGAGGCCAGCACCACCAGCTGCCCGGCGCGATCACCCTTGGGGAACTGGCGCGCGCCCCAGCCGGGCTGCTCGCCCTGGCGGGTGGGCAGGATCCAGATCTGGAACAGCGTGGTCGCCTCGTCCTCAAGGTTGTATTCGGCGTGGGTGATGCCGGTGCCGGCGCTCATCACCTGCACGTCGCCAGCAGCGGTGCGGCCCTCGTTGCCCAGCGAGTCGCGGTGCGTGATCGCCCCGGTGCGCACATAGGTGATGATCTCCATGTCGCGGTGGGGGTGAGGCGGAAAGCCGTTGCGCGGGGCGATGGTGTCATCGTTCCACACGCGCAGGTTGCCCCAGTGCATGCGGGCCGGATCGTAATATTCGGCAAACGAGAAGTGGTGGCGCGCGTCCAGCCAGCCGTGGTTGGCCTGGCCGATGCGGTCGAAGGGGCGCAGTTCGATCATGGTCTTTCTCCGGGGCCGCGTTTTGGGGGTGGGCGGCTGTTGGCCCCAATGTAGGGCGGCGGGCTTGCAAAGAAATGGCAATGATGGAAAACCATCGGTGAAAGGATTTATCTGATGGCGCTCCCCGATCTGGAAGGCTGGGCGATTTTCGCCAAGGTGGTCGAGGCCGGATCGTTTGCCGCCGCCGCCGATGCGCTGGGCCTCTCGAAGCCGACCGTGTCCAAGGCGGTCAGCCGGCTTGAGGCGCGGCTGGGCGTGCCCTTGCTTCACCGCACCAGCCGCCGCATCGCGCTTACCGAAAGCGGGCGCGGCGTGCTCGAGCGGGCGCGGCGCATTCTGGCCGATGGCGAGGCCGCCGAGGCGCAGGCCAGCGCCGAGGGCGAGACGCCGCGCGGCCTTGTGCGGCTGGCCGTGCCCATGAGCTTTGGCCTGCGCCACGTCGCCCCTATCCTGCCCGACTTTCTTTCGGCCTATCCGCAGGTGGGGGTCGAACTCGACCTGTCGGATGCGCTGATCGACGTGGTGGGCGGCGGGCACGATGTGGTGCTGCGCATCGCCAGCCTGGGTGATTCCTCGCTGCGGGCGCGGCGGCTGTGCATGGTGCGCCGGCCATTGGTGGCGGCGCCGGCCTATCTGGCGGCGCATGGCATGCCGGCCCATCCGCGCGATCTGGCCGGGCACACCGGCCTGCTCTACACCAATCTGGACCACCCCGGCACATGGCGCTTCACCCATGCGCAGCAGGGCGACTATGCCGTGACCATTACCGGGCGGCTGGGCGCCAACAATGCCGATGCGCTGATGCCCGCGCTGCTGGCAGGGCAAGGCATGGCGTTGCAGCCCGATTTTCTGGTGTGGCAATATCTGGCCGCCGGCACGCTGGTCGAAGTGCTGCCCGACTGGCGCATTCCCGACATCGCGCTGCATCTGTTGACCCCGCCCGGCACCCGGCGACCGGCAGCGGTGCGGGTGCTCATCGACTTTCTGGCGCGGCGGCTGGGGCAGGCGCCATGGGCATCGGCGGCGCCTGCGCAGGCCATGCCCGACCTGCTGCGCCCCTTTGGCTAAGCGCGCCCGGCTGTTCACAGAGTGAAAACTGCGCTGTCGCAAGTGGCCTTTGTTCTCGCATCTCGATCACCTGCCAAATCCTTGATTGGTGATGCGGGGCATTGCACCCAGCCTGTCCCTCGCCCGTGATGGCGCCGGGGATGGCCTATAAACACAAGCGGACAACAGGGTTGATCCGCCTAAAGCCCCTCCCGGCGCCGCCACGAGATGACTGACTCCAGCAAGTTCGTCCAAAGTGGGGGAAAACAGATGGTTCGATACCGCAAGCCGCTCGCGCTGGGATGCGCGGGCCTGTCGATGGCCATGGCAATGCAGGCCATGGCCGACACCGCGCCCGCGCCTGCCGCGCCGCCTGCCACCAGCATCCAGAGCGCTCAGGATGCCGACATGGGCAATATCGTCGTGACCGCCCGGCGCCGGGCCGAGACGCTGCAATCGGTGCCGCTCACCGTGTCGGCCTTCTCGACGCAGGCCATTGCCGAAAAGGGCATCCACGGCATGGAGGACGTGGCCAAGCTGACGCCGGGCCTGTTCTTCGACAAGGGCTTCGTGCAGCAGGACGTGCGGCCCAACATCCGCGGCCTGCCCGCCACGCGCGGCCGCCCGCCCATCGGCATCCTGCTCGACGGTATCGACATCTCGTCCGAATCGATCGCCACGGCCGGCGGCGGCAATCTGGCCAACCTCAAGCTGGTCGATCTGGAACGCATCGAGGTGGTCAAGGGGCCGCAGTCGGCGCTCTATGGCCGCGTGGCCTTTGGCGGCGCGATCAACTACATCAGCAAGGACCCCAGCACCGAGAAGATGGAAGGCACCATCAACGGCGAGGTGGGCACCTATGGCCGCTACGAGGTGCGCGGGGCGCTCAACGTGCCGCTGTCCGACAAGTTTGCCGTGCGCATGAACGGGGTCTATTCCTACTTCGACGGCTTCTACAAGAACGGCGTGACGGGCAACACCATCGGCGGCTATCGCACGGCAGGCGGGGCGATTGCCGCCAAGTTCG
>DATMUT010000280.1:0-5501 GCA_035563755.1 Novosphingobium sp. | reverse complement strand
CAGGGCCGTGGCGGCCGCGAGCCCGACGCTGTAGGCCAGCACCGCACGCTTGGTGAAGGCGACGCCGTGCGTGACCGGTAGCATCGGTATGTTCGCCTTGGCGTAGTCGGCGCGGCGGGTGATGGCCAGCGCCCAGAAATGCGGCGGCGTCCACATGAAGATGATGGCAAACAGCACCACCGGCATCAGGCTGATATGCCCGCTGGCCGCAACCCAACCGATCAGCGGTGGAAAGGCGCCCGCGCCCCCGCCGATCACGATGTTCTGCGGCGTGCGCGGCTTGAGCCACATGGTGTAGATGACCGAATAATAGAAGATCGACACCGCCAGAATGGCCGCGCACAGCCAGCTGACGCCCAGCCCCATCGTCACCACCGAGGCGCCCGAAAGCGCCATACCGAAATCGCGCGCCGAGGTACGATCCATGCGCCCGGCCGGCAGCGGGCGCTTGGCCGTCCGCTTCATGCCGGCGTCAATGTCGGCCTCCCACCACTGGTTGAGCGCGGCCGCCCCGCCAGCGCCCACCGCGATGCACAGGATAGCCGTCAGGCCGATAACCGGATTGATATGATCGGGCGCCGCCAGCAAACCGCAAAGGCCGGTAAAGATCACCAGCGTCATCACGCGCGGCTTGGTCAGGGCCAGAAAATCGCGCCATTCGGCGGGCATACGAAGGGGCACAGCGGCGGGACTCGGGGTCAGGGGCATGGACATGGGCCAGCCCCCTTGCCCGAAGGGACGCGGATGTAAACCCATTGCGTGGGAATCGGCCACTTGCGCAATTGTCCCGTCAGAGTGCGCCAACAAGGTGCCAGGCCCGCGCCCGGCACCCCGCAGCTCATCAATGGTGGCCGTGATCCTCGATCACCGGCAGCGTCTCGAACTGGTGGAACGGCGGCGGGCTGGACAGGGTCCATTCCAGCGTCGTTGCGCCCTCGCCCCAATAGTTGCCGGTCGCTTTCTTGCCGGCAATGAAGGCATAAGCGATGTTGACCAGCCAGATCACGATCGAGGCGGCCATCACCTTGTAGCCAAAGGTCGCCACCGCATTCCAGTGCTCGAAAGCGGGCGCATAGTCGGGGTAACGGCGCGGCATGCCCTGCATCCCCAGGAAGTGCATGGGGAAGAAGATGAGGTTCACGCCCACGAAGAACACCGCGAAATGCAGGTGCGCCAGGAACTCCGAATGCCAGCGCCCGCTCATCTTGGGGAACCAGTAGTAGAAGCCGGCAAACAGCGAGGTGACCGCGCCAAGGCTGAGCACGTAGTGGAAATGCGCCACCACGTAGTAGGTGTCCTGCAGATTGTCGTCCAACCCGCCATTGGCCAGCTCGACGCCGGTCACGCCGCCCACGGTGAACAGGAAGATGAAGCCGATGGCCCAGACCATGGGCGACTTGAACGAGATCGAGCCACCCCACATCGTTGCGATCCAGCTGAAGATCTTGATGCCGGTGGGCACCGCGATCACCATCGTGGCGGTGGTGAAGTACATCTTCACGTCTTCCGACAAGCCGGTGGTGTACATGTGGTGCGCCCAGACCACGAAGCCCACAACGCCAATCGCCACCATCGCATAGGCCATGCCCAGATAGCCGAACACCGGCTTCTTGCTGAAGGTCGAGATGATCTGGCTGATCATGCCAAAGCCGGGCAGGATCATGATGTAGACCTCGGGGTGGCCGAAGAACCAGAACAGATGCTGGTACAGGATCGGGTCGCCGCCGCCTGCGGGATCGAAGAAGGTGGTGTGGAAATTGCGGTCGGTAATCAGCATGGTGATGGCCGCCGCCAGAACGGGCAGCGCCAGCAGCAGCAGGAAGGCGGTGACCAGCACCGACCACACGAACAGCGGCATCTTGTGCAGGGTCATGCCCGGCGCGCGCATGTTGAAGATGGTGGTGTTGAAGTTGATCGCCCCCATGATCGAGCCCGCGCCCGCCAGGTGCAGCGAGAAGATCGCGAAATCGACCGCCGGCCCGCTCGAGCCATAGGTCGAGAGCGGGGCATAGGCCGTCCAGCCGATGCCCGCGCCCTTGCCCATGCCGCCCGGCACGAAGGCCGAAAGCATCAGCGAGCAGAAACCCGCCACCGTCAGCCAGAAGCTGATGTTGTTCATGCGCGGAAAGGCCATGTCGGGCGCGCCGATCATGAGCGGCACGAACCAGTTGCCAAAGCCGCCGATCATGGCCGGCATCACCATGAAGAACACCATGATGAGGCCGTGCGCGGTGATCAGCACGTTCCACAGGTGCAGCTGCTGGTCGAAGCTGGCGTTGCTCTCGCCCAGGAACGAGGCGATGGCGCCCAGATACTGGATGCCCGGCTGCGCCAGCTCGGCGCGCATCAGGCCCGATACCGCGCCGCCAATGATCCCCGCGCAGATCGCGAAGATCAGATAGAGCGTGCCGATGTCCTTGTGGTTGGTGGACATGAACCAGCGCTGGAAGAACGGCGGCTTGTGCTCATGATGGTCATGTTCGTCATGCGCGCCAACGTGCCCCTCGGGGTGCGCCTGGAAATCGGAAGCGATGGAAGCCATACCGAAAATCTCGCCCTGAAAATTGCAGGATCAGGCGCCGGGCGCCGATGAGGTGGTTTCAGCCGCAGCCGGCTCGGCCGGAGCCGCCGCTGCTGCCGCGGGGGGCGCATCGGCAGCAGTCGCAGCAGGAGCAGCCTCGGGCGCGCCGTCGATCTTGGCGCCCGCATGCGTCATCACCCAAGCGTTATACTTGGCGCGGGGCAGGGCCTCGACCACGATGGGCATATAGCCATGACGCGCGCCGCACAGCTCGCTGCACTGGCCATAATACACGCCCGGCTCCTTGATGAACATCAGCCGCTCGTTGATGCGCCCGGGCACCGCGTCGATCTTGAACCACAGCGACGGCACGGCAAACGAGTGGATCACGTCGGCGCCGATGGTCTGGATGCGGATGGGTTCACCCGCCGGCACGACCATGCGGTTGTCCGCGCCCAGCTGGGGCGGCTCGCCGCGCTTGACCGCCTCGGCATCGGGCAGCATGTTCGAGATCACCTCGAACCCGCCGTTGTCGGGGTAGGAATAGGTCCAGTACCACTGGTTGCCGGTGGCCTTGATGGTCACGGCATTGGCCGGCGGGGTCTTGTACTGGTGGGCCAGCAACTGCATCGAAGGCACAAAGACCACCAGCAGGATGAACACCGGCACGCCGGTCCAGATCACCTCGAGCAGCGTGTTGTGGCTGGTTTTCGAAGGCACCGGGTTCGCGCGGCTGTTGTAGCGCACGATCACCCACAGCAGCAGGGCCGCCACGAACACGCTCACCGCGATCAGGATGGTCATCACGATATGATCGTGCATCCACAGCGCTTCTTCGCCGGTGGGCGAATATTGTGTCTGGAAAGTGGTGCCGCCGGGCACCGGCATGCCCTTGCCCTCGACCGGGCGGGCGGGCGTATAGCCGCCGGGCGCCACGATGAAATGGTCGGCCGAGTAGACCGCGCCGGCCGCGCGCGCCAGCATGGGCACAACCGCGCCCGCCATGGCGCCGGCCAATGCAAATGCCCGTCCTGCAACAGAAAACAGACCCGCACCCCGCCTGGCGCCGGCAATGGATACACCACGCCCGGAGGCGTCGCTCACTTCTCCCAATGTCATGGCCTACGTTCTTTCGTTATCCACCGAGCGAGAGAATTGAAGCCCCCTCCCGCCAGCTTGTACACAGGCTCAGGGGCTTTTGCCCCTTTTCACAGGGGGGTGTACCAGCGCTTGCCCCCGCTCACAAGCGCCTCTAGGGGGTTTTTTGACAAGGGTTGCGCGACAGGCCGGCGGCACATGCCCCGTTCCCGCTGCCAGACCCGGACAATTACGCAGAAGGTTGAAAGTTCATGACCGAAGACGAAGTGTTGGCCGAATTCCGCGCCAGCCAGGCCCTGCTCGAGGGGCACTTCCTCTTGTCCTCCGGGCGGCACAGCGCGCATTACCTGCAATGCGCCCGCGTGCTGATGGACCCCATGCGCGCCAACCGGCTGGCCATGGCCATCGCCCAGAAGATCCCCCGCGAAATCCGCAAGGACATCGCCAAGGTGGTCAGCCCGGCCATGGGCGGCATCATCATCGGCCACGAAATGGGCCGCGCGCTGGGCGTCGAGGCGATGTTCGTCGAGCGGCCGACCGGCACGTTCGAACTGCGCCGCGGCTTCAGCCTCGCCCCGGGCGAGAAGGTGCTGATGGTCGAGGACGTGGTGACCACCGGCCTGTCGAGCCGCGAGGCCATCAAGGCCATCGAGGCGGCCGGCGGGCAGGTGATTGCCGCTGCCGCCCTGATCGACCGCAGCGCGGGCGCGGCGGACCTGGGCGTCCCCTTCTTCCCGCTCATCGCGCTCAACTTCCCCACCTATGAGCCCGAGGAAGTGCCCGCGGCGCTGGCCGCCACCCCGGCGATCAAGCCCGGCAGCCGGGCGCAATAAGTAGCGGCGCAACAACGCGTACAGCCCAAATAGGCACACAGCAAGGACGACAGCGATGAACGGCGTGCTCAATCCGGGCCGGTTGCGGCTGGGGGTCAACATCGACCATGTGGCCACCATCCGCAATGCGCGTGGCGGCGACCATCCCGATCCGGTGCGGGCCGCCGCCATCGTTGCGGCCGTGGGGGGCGATGGCATCACCGCGCACCTGCGCGAGGACCGGCGCCACATTCGCGACGAGGATCTGGCCCGCATCCAGGCCGCGACCGACCTGCCGCTGAACCTGGAAATGGCCGCGACCGACGAGATGCTCGAGATCGCGCTGCGCCACCGCCCGCACGCCGCCTGCATCGTGCCCGAGCGCCGCGAGGAGCGCACCACCGAGGGCGGGCTGGATGCTGCCGGACAGCACAACCGCCTCGCGCCCATCATCGCGCGCCTGTCGGATGCGGGCATCCGCGTCAGCCTGTTCATCGCCCCCGAGGTGCGCCAGATCGAGGCAGCCATGCGCCTTGGCGCGCCGGTGGTCGAATTCCACACCGGCGAGTATGCCCATGCCGAAGGCGACCAGCGCGCCGTCGAGCTGAAGCGCCTGGCCGACATGGCAGCGCTCGCCGCGCGCAACGGCATCGAGCCGCACGCCGGCCACGGCCTGACCTATGACAATGTCCAGCCCGTCGCCGCCATCCCGCAGATTGCCGAGCTGAACATCGGCCACTACCTGATTGGCGAGGCGGTGTTCGTGGGGCTGGAAAATGCCGTGCGGCACATGCGCGAGCTGATGGACGCGGCGCGGGGCTGAGGCGATGATCCTGGGCATCGGCACCGACATCGCCAGCATCGAGCGAATCGGCGCCGCGCTCGACAGGCATGGCGGCCGGTTCGAGGCCCGCACCTTCACGCCCGAGGAAATCGCCCTGGCCAACAGCCGCCCGGCCAACCGCGCCGCAACCCTGGCCAAGCGCTGGGCCGCCAAGGAAGCCTGCGCCAAAGCGCTGGGCTGCGGCATAGCGCAAGGCATCGCCCTGACCGACATTGCCGTGGCGCGC
>DATMUT010000279.1:0-3261 GCA_035563755.1 Novosphingobium sp. | reverse complement strand
CAGCCCCTCGCTACCCACCTGATGCAGCGCCAGAATATCGCCATCCGACAGGCCCGAACCGCCGCCCTGATAGGCCCGGCTGGAATCGATAAAGCGGTCGCACACCACCACCGCGCCGCGCGCCAGCGCCGGGCGGATCAGCCTTTCGACATGATCGGCGCGCGCTGCCGCAAACAGCAGGGCTTCGGCGCGCGGCCCCCAGCCCTCGCCCTTTGTGCCCAATAGCAACGCGCGGATCTCTTCGGCGCCCGAAGTGCCGCCCGGCTCGCGCGTGACGACCACCTCGCGGCCGGTAGCGCGCAAGGCTTCGGCCAACAGGCGGCACTGGGTGGATTTGCCCACCCCCTCGCCGCCCTCAAAAGCTATGAACAATCCCGCCATGTCCTCAACCCCGCGCAAACAGGCGCGCAAGGCCGGTGCGCAGGCGATCCATCGTTCCGCCTTGCGGCACATCGGCCCCCGCGAGCAACGGCATGCGGGAAGGAACGCTGTTGCCCACCCGAATTTCCAGCTCGGCCACGGGCGTGCCCTTGGCGATGGGCGCCATCAGCGGCCCGCGATAGACAATGCGCATGGTCACCGGCTCGCTTGTGCCGCGCGGCACTGTCGCGCCATAGGCCCGCGGCGCCACCAGAGCGACGCGCGGCGCAACCCCGCCCTGCACCCTGGCCTCGCCCAGCGGCGCGCCGGCATGCACCAGCGTCTGCCCGCTCCAGGCCTTGAAACCCCACTCCAGCAGTGCGCGGGCTGCCTGCGTGCGCTCGCGCGGGGTGGGCACGCTCGCCAGCACCATGACCAGCCGCCGCCCGTCCCGCTCGGCCGAGCCCAGGAAATTGTAATGCGCCTCGCCGGTAAAGCCGGTCTTGATGCCGTCGGCACCGGGCACGATGCCCAGCGTGGGGTCGTGATTGGCCTGGGTTATCCCGTTCCACGTCAGGCCGGGGCGGCCCACATAGCGGTGATAATATTGCGGGTATCGGGTCAGCATGGCGGTGGCCAGCTTCACCATGTCGCGCGCCGAAACAAAGGTGTGGCCCTTGTCCATCCAGCCGTTGGGCGTGCCGAAATGGCTCTCGGTCATGCCCAGACGGCGGGCGCAGGCATTCATCATCGCCACCCAGCCGGGCACCGAGCCGCCCACACCCTCGGCCAGCACCACCGCGCCATCGTTGGCCGATACGTTCAGGATACCCATCAGCAACTGGTCGACCGTAGGGGTACTGGCGCGTTCGAGGAACATGCGACTGCCCTTGGTGTGCCATTCCTTCCATGCCTCGTCCGACACGCGGATCTGGCGATCGGGGCTGAGCTTGCCCTGCGCCATGAGTTCGAAGGCGACGAAGGCAGTCATGGTTTTCGTGACCGAAGCGGGCAGGAACGAGCGATCGGCATCGCGCGCGTACAGCACCCGGCCCGACTCGAGATCCACCAGCATCGCGATGGGAGCTGCGGCCACTTCTGGCGGCGGCGCAGGTTCGCCCGCCGGCACAGGGGGCATCGCGGCCACTGGCGCGCCATCCTTGCCGCCAATGGCCACGGCCACGCGCGTATCGGTATCGGGCGGGACAGCGCCTGCAGCCTCGGGGGGCAAAGGCGTGACAACATCGGCAGGGGTTGCCGTGGCGGGCGCGGCAGGGGCTGAAACCGGCAGTGCAACCGTGACCTGAGGCGTGGCGCTGCCGCCCTTGGCCCAGATCAGGCCGAAGGATGCCGCCGCCACTGTCAGCGTGGCCACGCCCTTGTAATAGATACGTTTGTTCAATTGCGTTCCCGACGTCCTTTGCGCACGCAAGGGCTAGCGGGGGGCTTCCTCGGCGTGCTGGATTCGTGCATCGCTATAACCCGCCGCTTTTGCCTTCGCCAGAGCGGCCTCGGCCTGAACGCGCGAGGCAAACGGGCCAAGACGCACGCGCCACAATTTGCCCGCTGGCGATACCTGCCCACCGGCCTTTTGCGCAATCGTTTCGGCATGTGCCTTTTGGCCAAACGCGCCCAGTTGCACGCTGAACGCGCCGTCATGCGCGGCAGGGGCAGTACTGGCCGGCTTGGCGCTTTCTTCTCTTGGCGTGTCGTGGCGAGGCGAAGCCGGCTTGTCCTGAGCGGGTTTGTGCACAGGTTTGGCGGGCGCCCGTACGGCCACGAGCGGCGCGGCAGTCACCTTGGCAGCCACGGCAGGCTTTGCCGGCACCGGTGCAGGCTGCGCGACAGGCGCGACAGGGGGCGCCTTCGCGGCAGCGGGCGGCGTAGCACCTTCGTCGTCGGGTGGCGTCTGGCCGCCAGCACGCGCCAGCGATGCGCCGCCCTTGCTCGCTGCCGGGTCGGCCTGCAATCGCCGCATCAGCACAGTCAGCAAGGGTTTGGGCGTAGCCATACGCTCGGGCGCGCTCTGTCCTGCACGCAGCAGGGCGCGCTCGCTTTCAGGCGGGTTCACGCGGCGCACCCGCACGGCAGCCGAGCCATTGTCGGCCAGGCCCAGCTGGCGGGCGGCCCCGGGCGACAGTTCGATCACATGCGTGGCATCTGCCGGCCCGCGCCGCTCGACCCGCACCAGAATGGTCCGCCCGCTATTGAGCGCCGTTACCTCGACATAGGAGGGCAAAGGCAAGGTGTGATGGGCCGCCGAAATGCCTGCCGCCGCCCCCTCGCCCGCGACCGAGGCCAAACCCACCGCATCGTAGTTCATGGTGTTGACCGGCGTGAACTGCACCCCCGCCACGGCATAAGGCGACCCAACCACCACAGGATAGTCGGCCGCAGGCCCCGAGGCGACGCTGGCCCGAACGACCGCAGGCGCAGCCGGCAACCGCGAGTGGGCCAGCGATGGATCTGTGGCCACGGCCGAGACACCCGCAAGGGCGGTCATCAGGCTCAGCCGGATCACATTCCGGTCATCGGGCAATTTCATCGGCCAGCAACCCCACGCTCAACGCATAATAGTTTGAGCAATTGTAATCGAGGATGACCCGATAATTCCCGGTTAAGAGGAATGCAGATTTTCCGATTCCATCAGGCTCGATCAACGTGGCCAGTGTGTCGGGTGCGACGGCGCCCTGCGGCTCGACCCCCAAAGCGCGCCATTCGGCAATGCTGCGCCACTGCGAATGGCGCGCGTGGACCCTGGGGCAAACCGGGGATTCGAGCCGTGAAACAAGCGCCCCCCTGTCGAGCCCGGCCGGCACCACCGCCCGCACGCCCCACGGCACGCCCGGCCGCCAGCCCGCATCGCGGAAATAGGCGGCAATCGAGGCCAGCGTGTCGGGG
>DATMUT010000278.1:0-2002 GCA_035563755.1 Novosphingobium sp. | reverse complement strand
GCCGAAATCGGGGTCAAGCTGGGCATCCTCGGCCAGCTTGCGCAGGCGGGCGATCTGGCGCTCCTCGCGGCCCGGATCGCTGGCGGGCAGGGCGGTCTGCGCCTTGTAGGCGCCCACGGCCTTGGTAATGCGGAACCGCTCGGCCAACATGTGGATGAGGGCCGCGTCGATATTGTCGATACTGGCGCGATAGCCGGCCAGAACCGGATCGGGAGTGCCCGCAAGGGGGCTGGAGAGGGGAGTTTCGACCATGGTCGAGCCGCTAGCATGAACGCACAGGCGATTCCAAGCTTGCCTTCGCTCGCGCTCGGGCGCAATGCGGCGCCGATGACTGCCGAAACCGCTTCCCAGCGCATCGGGGCGACACAATCCGCTCCGGCGCACAACCCCTCGCTCGACCCCATCCTGACGCTGACCGCGCCGGGCATGGAACGCGTGAACGCCGTAATTCTCGACCGCATGCAAAGCGATATCCCGCTGATCCCCAAGCTGGCCGGGCACCTGATCTCGGGCGGGGGCAAGCGCATGCGCCCGATGCTGACCGTGGCGGCGGCCGAACTGGCCGGCTACGAGGGCACGCATCACCACAAGCTTTCGGCCGCGGTCGAGTTCATTCACACCGCCACCCTGCTGCACGACGATGTGGTCGACGGGTCGGACCTGCGCCGGGGCAAGGCGGCGGCCAACATCATCTTTGGCAATCCGGCCACGGTGCTGGTGGGCGACTTCCTGTTCAGCCGCGCCTTTGAACTCATGGTCGAGGCCGAGAACCTGAAGGTGCTGCAGATCCTGGCGAACGCCTCGGCGGTGATTGCCGAGGGCGAGGTGGATCAGCTGACCGCGCAGCGCAAGGTCGAGACGACGCAGGGCCATTACCTCGACATTATCGCGGCCAAGACGGCGGCGCTGTTTGCCGCTGCCACCCGCGTTGGCGCGGTGGTTGCCGGCTGCTCGCCCGAGCAGGAGCGCGCGCTCGAGGATTACGGGCGCTATCTGGGCGTGGCGTTCCAGCTGGTCGACGATGCCATCGACTACGATTCTGAAGCCGCCGAAATGGGCAAGGGCAAGGGCGACGATTTCCGCGACGGCAAGATGACGCTGCCTGTCATCCTGTCTTACGAGCGCGGCAACGAGGAGGAGCGCCAGTTCTGGCGCGACGCCATCGCCGGTTTCCGCACCGAGGACGAGGATCTGGCCGAGGCGATCGAGATCATCGCCCGTCACGGCACGGTCGAGGACACGCGCGCGCGGGCCGAGGATTATGCCCGCAAGGCGATCGATGCCCTGTCGATCTTCCCGGCCAGCCCCATCCGCGCGGCGATGGAGGAGGCGGCCCTGTTCGCGGTGGCACGCCGTTACTGAAGCCATGGGCAATAGCGGCGGCGATCTGCCGATCCATGCGGTATTGCCCGAATTGCTGGCGGCCTTGCGGGAACGCTCCGGCGCGGTGCTGATCGCGCCGCCGGGGGCGGGCAAGACCACCGCGCTGGCGCCCGCTCTGCTGGGCGAGCCTTGGTGCACGGGCACCGTCATCCTGCTCAGCCCCCGGCGCGTGGCGGCGCGCGCGGCGGCCGAACGCATGGCCGAACTGATGGGCGAAAGCGCGGGGCAGACGGTGGGCTATCTCACCCGCCTCGATTCGAAGCGTAGCGCCGCCACCCGCATTCTGGTGATGACCGAGGCGATCTTTGTCGCCACCATCCTGGCCGATCCTGAGTTGACGGGAGTGTCGGCCGTCCTGTTCGACGAGGCGCACGAGCGGCATATCGATTCCGACCTGGGCCTTGCCCTGGCGATCGAGAGCGCCAGCGTCCTGCGCGAGGATCTGCGCATTGTGCCGATGTCGGCCACGATCGATGGCGCGCGCTTTGCCGCCCTGCTGGGGCCGGGCACGCCGGTGATCGAGAGCGAGGGCAAGGCCTGGCCGCTCGACATTCGCTGGCTGGGCGCCGCGCCCGACAAGCGCACCGACGAGGCGATAGCGACGGCGATTTTGGCTGCG
>DATMUT010000277.1:0-2591 GCA_035563755.1 Novosphingobium sp. | reverse complement strand
CGGCTGGCGCACCGTGGTCAGGTAAGGCCACACCGTCTTGGCCACCCAGCTGTCGTCAAAACCGCAGACCGACACATCGCCGGGCACCGAGAGGCCCTGTTGCTGGCAGGCGACCATGGCGCCAACGGCCGAGTCGTCGTTGGTCGCAAAGATCGCCGTGGGGTAGCGCCGCGCCATCAGCAACTCGCGCCCGGCCGCCATGCCCCCTTCGAAAGCAAAGCCGCCATCGGCCTGGCTGACAATCAGGTCGGGGTCGAGCTGGGCCAGTCGGTCGAGGAAGCCGCGCCGCCGGTTGCCCGCCGCGCCGTGGTTGAGCGGGCCGTTGATCAGGCCGATGCGCCGGTGCCCGTGCTCCCAGAACATGTCGGCCACGGCGGCTGCGGCGCCTGCATCGTCGATGAGCACCGCGCGCGAGCGGCCCGGATCGAACACCGGCGCCACGCGGCTGTAGCGCACGCCGCGCGTCTCGAGCACCTCGAGCAACATCGGATTGTCGCACAGGGGCGGGGTGAGCACGAAGCCGTCGCAGCGGCTGTGGCGCAGGATCTGGTCGAGCTGGGCCAGCAGCGGCGTGTCGCCGCGCGAGGAATCGAGGCTGTCGATCCGCAGGTGGTACTGGTTCTCCATGCAGGCCCGATAGGCGCCCGAGATGACCTTCATCGTGTAGTTCGGACTGGGGTTGTCGAACAACACGCTGATGGTGAAGCTGCGCGCGCCAGCAAGGGACCGCGCTGCTGTGTCGGGCACGTAATCGAGCGCGGCGATGGCCGCCTCGACCTTTTCGCGCAGGCGTGGCGAGACATGCGGCTCGTTGTTGATGACGCGCGAGACGCTCTTGATCGAGACTCCCGCGGCATCGGCCACATCGGTCATGGTGGCGTGGCCGGTCATGGGCATGCGTCCGGCAGCGGCTGGGGCCGCGTGGGCGCTGTCGGGTTGGCCGGTGGCGGGCGTTGGGCCGCTTGTGTCCTCGGGTGTCTTGTGGCTGCTCATCCGTCCTCTCTTACCCGTTTTGCCATGTCGGTTTTTGTCCTTTGTGGCAATGACGTCTGCATGCGTCCTTGTGCGCGCACGCACATGCAGGGTCTGCGCGACACATGCTTGACAGCGGTGTCTGAAAAGTCAAATCTGGCGTTGCAGAAGCGGCGCAACAGGCCGCACAATCTGGAGCGGGAGAGTGATGCGCATGGTCACGATCGCATGCGGGCAACAGGGCCTTTGGCCTGCCCGGCGAGGCAGTGACCGGTCTGCTGTGCGCGAAGGCAATTTCATCTGATTTGACAGCGCTAGCAGAAGGCGCGCCCGAGCGCGGCGCCCCCTGTCAGCGTGCTGGCTATGGCTGATGCGGCCACCGCACGGGGCTGCGCGAAACGGTTTTTGGAGAGACAGGCATGACTTTGAAACTGCGACTTATCGGGAAAACCGCGCTGTCGGGCATGGTGCTGGGCGCCACCCTGGCAGGCGTTGGCGCCAGCAGCGCGCTGGCTGCCGAAGCGCCGGACGCGTCCGCCGTTGCGGCTGCGCAAACCCGCGCGAATGCCACGGTGCGCGCCATGCACGAGGACGAGCGCACTGTTCTGACGCATGGTATCATGCCGCTGCCGCTGGGGCCTGACGCGCCCAAGGTGCCGGCAGATGCCGTGCCGGGCGCGGGCTACATTGCCGGTATCGAGCGGCTGGGCGTGCCGGCCCTGCGCGAGACCGATGCGTCGTTGGGCGTGGCCTATGTGATGGGTCTGCGCAAGGATGGCGCCACCGCGCTGCCTTCGGGGCTGGCGCAGGCGGCCACGTGGAACCCGGACGCGCTCTATCGCGGCGGGGCGATGATCGCTTCGGAGGCGCGGGCCAAGGGCTTCAACGTGCTGCTGGCGGGCGGCACCAACCTCACGCGCGACCCGCGCAATGGCCGCACCTTCGAGTATCTCTCGGAAGATCCGCTGCTTTCGGGCGTGCTGGTGGGCGCGGCGATTCGCGGCATCCAGTCGCAGCACATGATCTCGACCATCAAGCATTTCGCGCTGAACGGTCAGGAGACGGGGCGCAAATATGTCGACATCCGTATTGCCGAACCGGCTGCGCGCGAGAGCGACCTGCTGGCCTTCCAGATCGGTATCGAGCAGGGCCAGCCCCTCTCGGTGATGTGCGCCTATAACGTGGTCAATGGCGACCATGCCTGCGACAGCGACTGGCTGCTCAACACAGTGCTGAAGAAAGACTGGCGCTGGAAGGGCTTTGTCATGTCCGACTGGGGCGCGGTGCCCAACCTCGACACGGCCATTCACGGGCTTGACCAGCAGTCGGGCGAAACCCTTGATCCGGCGGTGTTCTTTACCGACAAGCTGGCCGCCAAGGCCAAGAGCGACAAGCAGTGGAACGCCCGCCTCGATGACATGAACCGGCGCGTGCTGACCGCGATCTATGCGGCCGGCATCGACAAGAACCAGGCAACGCCGGGCGGCAAGATCGACTTTGACGCCGATGCGCAGGTCTCGCTTGAAGCGGCCAAGCAGGGCATCGTGCTGCTCAAGAATGCGGGCAATGTGCTGCCTCTGGCCAAGACGGCCAGCCACATCGCGGTCATTGGCGGCTAT
>DATMUT010000276.1:0-4689 GCA_035563755.1 Novosphingobium sp. | reverse complement strand
GGTGCTGACGGGGCGGGTGATCTCGCGCCATGGGCATGTGCGGCCAACGCTGGTGGTGGGGGCGCTGGTGCTGCTGGCAGGGCTGGTGCTGCTCTCGACGCTGGGGCAGGAGACGCCTTTTGTGCTGGTGGGGTGCTATATCGCGCTGGCCGGGGCCGGCCTTGGCGTGATTGGCGAGACGCTGACCATTGTCGTGCAGAATGCGGTGCCGCGCGGGCAGATTGGTGCGGCTGGCGCGCTGGTGGCCTTTGGCCGCATGGCGGGCGGCATTGGCGGCGTGACCGTGCTGGGCGCGGCGCTGGCCGCCAGCGTGGGGCACAGGCTGGCAGGCGTGCACATGGCCGGCTTTGATGCCCATGCGCTGCCGGCTTTGGCGCGGCTGGCGCCGCCACTGCGCGCGCTGGTGCAGGCCGCCTATGCGCAAGGGGTGGCGCATGTGTATTTGCTGACAGTGCCGGTGGGGCTGGTGGTGTTGGGGGCGATGCTGGCGCTGCCGGCTCACCGCCTGTCGGACGAACATCCGCAGGGGTGAATCAAGGCGTGCCTATGGCGCAGAAATTTTCGCGATGTGAATAAGCAATTTGGCCGATGCATTTGCAATTCGACTTGCCGCTGCGGTGTGTTGCGTGGCGAGCGCGTGGTTGATAACTTGCATTATTATAACAATTCAGGGCGGTTTTGATCTGGCTTTGCGCAGGGCGCAGCGCCAGATCGCTTTGGGGGTGTGCGAGCGATTGCAAAGGCAATCCTCGCCGGCAGGAAACTGACAGGCAAAGGGGGCGTTGGTGCGTGCTCCTGTCGGCGCGGCGCTGGCCGGGCCGGGGCAAGGCTGCCCGCATGATGCCTTTCGGTGGAATACGGGGCCGGTAGAGGAATGGGGATATGGATAAGGCTTTATTGATCAAGTCGGTCAGCAAATCGATCTCGGTGCTCCAGGCGATCAACCGGCATGGGTCGATGTCGATCACCAATATCGCCCGGCATGGCAATCTGCCCTATCCCACCGCCTTTCGCATCGTGCAGACGCTGATGCACGAGGGGCTGATCGAGCAGGACCCGCTGCGCAAGCATTACCGCCCGACGGCGCTGGTCGATTCGCTGGCGCATGGCTATCGCGCGGAATCGCGCATCGTCGACATTGCCCGCGAGCCGATGAGCGCCTTTACCCGCGAGATGGGCTGGCCGATGTTCATCTCGGTGCGGGTGGGCACCAAGATGGTGGTGCGCCACGCCACGCATGGCGAAACCTCGCTCACCTTCGATCTGTGCTATCCGGGCTTTACCGTGCCGCTGCTGACCAGCGCGACCGGCTATGCGCTGCTGGCGCATCTGGGCGATGAGGACGTGCGCCGCGCCACCGACTGGTATCGCCGTGCCTATCCCGATGCGGTCGAGTTGGACGAGGTGCTGCTGCATCGCAAGCTCGCGCAGGTGCGCGCGCAGGGCCATGCCGCCAAGCCCTGTTCGAGCGACACGCGCTCGTCCTCGGTGGCGGTGCCGGTGCTGCTGGCAGATGGCCGGGCCGAGGCGGTGCTGACGCTTACCTATTTTTCGGCGGCGATGAACGAGCAGACCGCGATCGAGCGCTATGCGCCGCGTCTGAAGCAGGCCGCCCGCCAGATCGCACTCAACGTCGAGGATGCCGCCTACGCCTGCTGAAAGCCGGGCCGGTGCCAGGACCGGCCCGGCCCCCCGTCAGAAGGTTGCCTTTGCCGTCAGGCCAAAGGCGCGGCGCTGGCCATAGAACAACTGATAGGAATTGCCGCTCGACGTCAGCACGACATAGGCGTTCGAGACGTAGACCTTGTCGAACAGGTTGGTCACCCACAGGCTGGTGTCGATATTGCGCCAGGTCACGCCCGTGCGCGCATTGACCAGCGTGCGCGCCGGAATGGTCGCCAGGTTCATGGGCGTGTCATAGAACTTGTCCTGCCAGCTCAGGTCGCCGCGCAGGAAGAAGCGGCCGCGCTTCCACGGCATGTCGGTCTGCCACTGCGCGCCAACCGCGCCCTTGGCGCCCGGCGCGCGCTCGACCTGATTGCCAGCGATACTGCCGCTGCTGGGGCAGACCACATTGTCGCAGGGCGCCACCGTGCGCGAAAAGCGCGAATCCCGCGTGCCGGCGGCATAGCGGGCGTGCGTGTAGCTGAAATTGGCGTCGAAGGTCCAATGCTTGTCGGGCTTGTAGGCGGTGTCGAATTCGAAGCCGTAGACGTTGGCATTGCCCAGATTGAGCGTGATATTGACCGCATTGGGGTTGGTCGCGGCCGAGTCAGGCGAGTTGATCTGGATGTTCGACCACTTGGTATAGAACACATCGGCGTTGATCGTCAGCTTGCGGTCGAGGAACTGGTTCTTCGAACCCAGCTCGAAGGTCCAGTTGGTTTCCTCGCCAAAGCTGCGGTCCTCGGGCAGCACGGCGGTGGGGTTGAATCCGCCCGCCTTGGCGCCTTTGGCCGCCGAGGCGTAGAGCATCGCATGGGCGCCCACATCGTGTTCGGCCGAGAAGCGCGGCGTCACATTGGTAAAGGTGCGGCTCAGCGTCAGCCCGCTGGTGTTGTTGCGCGAGGTGATCTTGCTGCTCGAAACGCGCCCTTCGGCGCCCAGCCTTGTGGCGCCATCAGGCGATGTCCACTGCGCCTCGAGGAAGCCCGAGCGCACGACCGTGGTTGTGGTGGTGTTGGTCAGGGTGATCGTGGTGGTGCCCGGCGTGTCGGCCAGTGAATAGATCGTGCTGGTGGCCGTCAGCGCCGGGGCATAGACGAGGTTGAACTTGTAATTGTCGGCGCCCTTCGAGAGGAAGCCGCCGGCAGCCAGGCGCAGGTGCCCGCTGTCATAGGTCAGCCGCGCTTCGTGCGAGTCATAATGGATGCTGCCCACCGGCGCGTTCTGGAAGGTGCAGGTGGTGCCGCAGTTGGAATTGTCGGTCACGGTCAGGTTGCCGATGTCGACATTGCCGGTAATGCGCCCGAACAGATAGCTGGCGGTCAGCCTGTCGCTCAGCTTGTAGGAGGTGAAGGCGCGCAGGATCTGGGTCGAGGTGACCGCGCCATAGCTGCGCGGATCGGCCGAAACCGCGCCCGGATTGCCCGAGAGCGATCCGCACAGCAGGCTGGCATGGCCGCTGCGCAAGGTGCCGCAGTTCAATTGCCCGGAGGCTTCGGTCAGAACAGTGCTGGCATTGGCCTCGCGGTTGATGTCGAAGGCCGACCAGCTGAACTCGAGCCGCCAGGCGTCGATGGGCTGATAGACCGCCGAGACTGCATAGGCCTTGTTGGTGTAGCCGCCAATGTTGCCGGTGGTGCCGGGGCTGACATTGGCGTTGGCATAGGGGCTGGCATTGTGCCACGAGCCATCATAGGTCGAGATAGTGTAGCCCCCGGCGATCGCGAAATTGCTGGCCAGCGGCAGGTTGAGGAAGATGCCCCCGTCATAGCGCTTGTCGCTACCCACGGTGCCCGTCACCTCGCCCGAGAGGCCGGCGGTCAGGCTGGCCTTGCGCGGCACGTAGTTGATCGCGCCGGCAAAGGCGTTGCGGCCATAGCGGGCGCTTTGCGGGCCTTTCACCACCTCGACCCGGTCGAGCGTGGCAACGCCGGTGTCGATCGCCCACGAACGTGGGATGTAGACGCCATCGTAAAAGGTCGAGACGTTCGATTCGAGCGCGGTCACGCTGGTCTGCGTCTGGCCGCGGATGACCGGCGTTGCAAACCCGCCCGAGAAGTTTTCGAAACTGAGGCCGGGTGTGAAGCGGGCCACATCGCTCAGGCTCTGGATCGATTTCTGCTCCATCGCCGCGGCGGTAAAGGCGGTGACCGAGAGCGGCACCTTCTCGATGCTTTCGGCCCGGCTGCGCGCGGTCACGACGATGTCGCCCGGTGCCCCCTCTGCCGCCGCGCCTTGCGCCAGGGCAGGGGTTGCGATCAATGGCGTGATCAGCCCCGCGCCCAGCGCCAGCAGGCTGGCCAGATGGCGCGAAGGTGTGCGTTTTGGTGCAAGCGTTTCAGTCATGGTCCCCACTTCCTTTTGGCCGCCGTTGCCTGTCGCAAGGCCATGTCGCGGCGCGATTCCCCGAAACGCAGGGTGGAGAGCATGGCCGGCGCGGGGCCATCGCAATTGCGCGGTTTGTTCACTTTGCGAAAACTGCGAGGGCAGAAACCGCGCCAACATCCGTCTGTTGAATTGTTTTGTCCGTGCGCCTTCCCTGACAAATGCCCGGTCCGCACTATGGTGGCCTTGTTTCAAAGCCGGAGCCTGTCGATGATGCGCCGTTTCCTGCCTGCCGCTCTTGGCCTTGCCTTGCCTTTGGCCGCATTGGCCGCGCCGCCCGCCGCCAAGCCCGCCGGTGCCATGACGCCCGAAGCGGCCGAGGCGCTGTATGCGCATCGTTTCGCCCAATACATGCAGGGCGAGGCGGGGATGGGGCTGGCCTTTTACGACACGCTGGTGCCGGTGGCGGGGGCGGCTCACGCCGCGCCCCTGCCGGCGGGCAACAGCGGAGCAGCGGCGCTGCCGGCGGGCGCTCTGGCGGCCGCGCGCGACTATGCGGGGGCCAACAATTCCTCGGCCTTCATGGTGTGGCATGCGGGGCGTCTGGTCGCGCAGGACTATTTCGGCGGCAACGGGCCAGACAGCCTGCTCGTGTCGAAATCGCTGGCCAAGCCGCTGGGGGTGATCGCGGTGGGGCGG
>DATMUT010000275.1:0-2946 GCA_035563755.1 Novosphingobium sp. | reverse complement strand
CCCCGCCCCGGCAGCGGATGAACAGCATGGCCGTGGGGGCAATGGCGGCCATGACCATGGCATCGTGCCCCGCCCCCGACACCAGCCGGAAAGCGCGATGACCAGCCTCGGCCATGGCGGCGTCCATCAGCGCCATCAGCGCCGGGTCGCACGGGCTGGCGGGCAGGTCGTGCACCGGCTCGACCGCCAGCGACAGGCCGCGCCTTTGCGCGATCGCCGCGATGTCCGCGCGGATGGCCGCTGCCGCCCGGTCGCGCCGCGCGCCCTCGCCCGAACGGATGTCGATCGAGAAGCCCACCTGCCCGGCAATCACATTGGGCGCGCCGGGGGCCGCCTCAATCCGGCCCACGGTCGCCACCAGATCGCTGGCATCCTGCGCCGCGATGCGTTCTATCGCCAGCACCATTTCGGCAGCGCCGGCCAGCGCGTCGCGGCGCAGCGGCATGGCGCAGGTGCCCGCATGGCCCGCCATGCCCGATACGCTGGCCCACAGGCGCAATTGCGCGGCAATGCCCGTGACCGTGCCCACCGCCAGCCCCTCGGCCTCCAGCGCCGGGCCTTGCTCGATATGCGCTTCGAGATAGGCCAGCACCTCACCGGGCGGGCGCCGCGCGGCCAGATAGACCGCCGTGTCGATCTCCTCGGACAGGGCAATGCCATCGCCATCGGCCACTTCGAGCAAGGCCGGGTCGAGCGTGCCGGCCACCGCCCGGCTGGTCAGCATGGCGGCGGGAAAACGCGAGCCTTCCTCGTCGCCAAAGGCATAGACCTCGATGGCAAAGGGCAAGCGGCGGCCGGCCAGCGCGGCCACCACCTCGATGCCCAGCATGATGCCCAGCGGCCCGTCATACACCCCGCCATCGCGCACGCTGTCGAGATGGCTGGCGATGATAAGCGCCGGCGCGCCGGGCGCGGCGCCCTCGTGGCGACCCAGCAGATTGCCGGCGGCATCGATGCGCCATGCCATGCCGGCCTCGTCCATCCACTGCGCCACCTGCGCGCGGGCGGCGCGATAGGCGGGCGTCAGATAGGCGCGAAACAGGCCCCCTTCCATGTCGGAAAAGGGCGCGCGCCCCAGCGCCAGGCAGCGCGCCACCGCGCGCGCGCCACCGGGGGGCAGGCTATCGGGCAGGTTTTCGGCCGCTACCATGCCGCCGCCATGCCGTCGCTGCGCGGATCGGTGGCGCCTTCGAGCCGGCCATCGGCGTGACGCAGAACCGCGCCGGCATGGCCCATCGTCGCGGTCAGCGGGCCAACCCGCTCGACATCGTGGCCCGCCGCGATCAGCTGCGCATACAGCCCCTCGTCAAACCCGTCCTCGATCTTGAGCGTGGTCGACTGCTGGCCCCATGTGCGGCCCAGCAGCCAGCGCGGCGCCGAAACAGCGCCTTGCAGGTCAACGCCAAAGCGCGCGTGGCGGGTAAAGATCGCCGCCTGCGTCTGGGGCTGCCCCTCGCCGCCCATCGTGCCATAGGCCAGCGTGCGCCCGTCCTCGAACCGGGCCAGCGCGGGGTTGAGCGTGTGGAACGGCTTGCGACCGGGGCGCAGGGCATTCCAGCCGTCAGCCGCCAGGCGAAAGCTGCTGCCCCGGTTCTGCCATGTGATGCCGGTGCCGGGCAGCACCAGCCCCGAGCCGAATTCGAAATAGGTGGACTGGATGGCGCTGACCACCTGCCCCCGGCTATCGGCCGCGCCAAACCAGCAGGTGTCGCCCCATTGCGCCGGCTGCGGCCAGGGCAGCGCGCGCGCCGGATCGATCCGCGCGGCCAGCGCGTCGAGCGCGGCCGGATCGTCAAGCAAGCCCTGAAAGTCGAAATCGGCATAGGCCGGGTCGCCCACATGCGCATCGCGCAGCAGGAATGCCTGCTTGGTCGCCTCGACCAGCCCGTGCACATGGTCAAAGCCATCGGCATGGCGCGCCGCCAGCCGGTCGAACAGCGCCAATATCAGCAGCGAGGCAAACCCCTGCGTTGGCGGGGCCGAATTATACAGCCGCGCGCCGCCAATGGGCACGCTGAGCGGCGCGGGGCGGGTGGCCACATGCGCCGCCAGATCGCCGGCCGACACCGGGCTGCCGAGCAAAGCCAGATCATCGGCGATACGCCGCCCCAATGCGCCGCGATAAAACCCATCCAGCCCATCGGCCACCAGCGCCTGCAAGGTGGCGACAAGGGCTGGCTGGCGCAGGATCTCGCCCGGCTGCATGGGGCGGCCCTGCGGCTCGAAGGTGGCGGCCCAGGCGCCGGGCTGGCCGCGCAGTTCCGCGCCCTTGGCCGCCATGATCGCCGCGCCGCCCGGCGTGATCGCCACACCATCGCGCGCGGCGGCAATCGCATCGCGCAGCAGGCGGCCCAGCGGCATCGCCCCGCCATCGCTGCCCAGAACCGCCGCCCATGCCGAGACCGCCCCGGCCACCGTATTGGCCGCCAGCGGCCCGCGGTCGGGCACGACGTCATGCCCGGCATACAGCGCCAGATCGGCCCGCGCCGCAGCCCCGCCCACGCCATGCACGCCGTGCACCTGCCCGTCCGGCTCGGCCACCAGCCAGAAGGCGTCGCCGCCAATGCCGGTCATGTGTGGATAGACGACCGCCAGCATGGCCGCCACCGCCACGCTGGCCTCGGCCGCCGTGCCGCCATCGCGCAGCACTGCTAGGCCCGCCTGCGCTGCGGCAAAATGGGGCGCGGTGACCATGCCGCCCCGGCCCTGTGCCGTGACCAGCGCCATCACGCCGCCCCCATCCAGGCAAAGCGCAACACGAACAGCCCCGCCAGCACGAACAGGAACCAGTCCTGCCGCCGCGCCTGGCCCCGCGCCAGCAGCAGCGCGGCATGGGCCGTGATGCCCAGCGCCAGCCCGTTGGCGATCGAGAAGGTAAGCGGGATCATCGCCACCGTCAGGAAGGCGGGGATCGCCTCCATCGGCTCGTCCCACATCACTTCGGTG
>DATMUT010000274.1:0-3796 GCA_035563755.1 Novosphingobium sp. | reverse complement strand
CCACATCGACCAGCTTGTCGGTCAGCGCGATGTCGACGAGGATGTCGGGATACTGCGCCGCGAAATCGCCCAGCAGCGGCACGATGCACAGCCGCCCGTGCGACAGCGCCGCGCTGATCCGCAGGCGGCCGCGCGGCGTGCCCTGATCGGCGATCTGCTGCTCGGCATCGTCAAGGTCGGCCAGAATGCGGCGCGATGCCTGCAGGTAGGCCGTTCCTTTGCTCACCTCGTTCAATCACGGGGCGTTCTTTGGCGTTGGCTCTATCGTGGCGGCCAGTCTGGTGCCGCCCGGGCGGCAGGCCAGCGCCGTGGCTTTCATGTTCATGGGGCTGACCATTGCCAATGTGGTGGGCGTGCCGCTGGCTACCTGGGCGGGCGAGCATCTGGGCTGGCGCGCGTCGTTCTGGGGCATTGCCGGGCTGGGGCTGGCGACGATGGCGGCGCTGTGCTTCACCTTGCCCGATCTGCCCGCGCCCGAGGGCGGTAATGTCATGGCCGAACTGCGCGTGCTGACCCGCGGCCAGGTGTTGAGCGCGCTGGCCCTGACGGTGGTGGGGTCGAGCGCGATGTTTACCGTGTTCACCTATATCGTGCCGATCCTGCGCGAGGCGACCCATGCCTCGCTGCCCTTCATCACCGCCATGCTGGTGACGTATGGGCTGGGCCTGACGGTGGGCAACTGGCTGGGCGGCAAGTTTGCCGATCGCTCTGTTGATCGCACGCTGATTGTCACGCTGGCCTCGCTCTCGGCGGTGCTGGCTGCTTTTGCCCTACTGATGCCCCATGCGGCAATCAGCGCGGTGCTGATTTTCCTGTGGGGCGTGTCCAGCTTCGCGCTGGTGCCGCCGCTGCAGGTGCGGGTGATGACGGCGGCGGCCGACGCGCCCAACCTTGCCTCGGCGATGAACATTGGCGCGTTCAACCTGGGCAATGCGCTGGGTGCGGCGCTGGGCGGCGGGGTCATTGCGGTGGGGCTGGGCTATCCCGCAGTGGCGCTTGCGGGGGCTGGCACTTCGGCGCTGGGTTTGCTGGGGGTGCTGGCGGCGGGGCGCAGTGCGGCGCGCGCCAATGGGCGGCCAGTGTCCTGCGCCGCGTAGGCTGCCCGGCCTGACCTATCCATTTGGCGGAAAACCCGCTGCCTTTCAGGCTTTAATATGAAATCGTAAACCCGCCGCACGGTGCTACACTCGCTGCAAAGATAAAAGCAGGAGAGGCCCGTGGGCGAGCGATCGGCCGGCGAATTTGACTTCGCGCTGGGTGAGAATGCGCAGATGATCCGCGAGGCGACGGCGCGTTTTGCCGCCGCGCGCATCGCCCCGCTGGCGGCAAGGATCGACGCGCAGGACTGGTTCCCGCGCGAGGAGTTATGGCCCGCGATGGGCGCACTGGGCCTGCATGGCATCACGGTGGCGCCGGAATGGGGCGGGCTGGGGCTGGGTTATCTCGAACATGTGCTGGCCTGCGAGGAGGTCAGTCGCGCCTCGGCCTCGATCGGGCTGAGCTATGGCGCGCATTCGAACCTGTGCGTCAACCAGATCGCGCGCTGGGGCAATGAGGATCAGAAGGCGCGCTATCTGTCCCGCCTGATTTCGGGCGAGCATGTCGGCGCTCTGGCCATGTCGGAGGCCGGGGCGGGGTCGGATGTGGTCTCGATGAAGCTGCGCGCGCGGGAGAGCGAGCGGGGCTATGTGCTGGACGGCACGAAATTCTGGATCACCAATGCCGCCTATGCCGACACGCTGGTGGTTTACGCCAAGACGGGAGAGGCGATCACGGCCTTTCTGATCGAAAAGACCATGCCGGGTTTTTCCATCGGGCAAAAGATCGACAAGATGGGTATGCGCGGTTCACCCACCGCCGAGCTGGTATTCGACGGCTGCGAGGTGCCGCGCGAGAATGTGCTTGGGCCGCTGCATGGCGGGGTCAAGGTGCTGATGAGCGGGCTGGATTATGAGCGCGCGGTGCTGGCCGGCATCCAGCTTGGCATTATGCAGGCCTGCCTCGATGTTGTCCTGCCCTATGTGCGGACGCGCAAGCAATTCGGCCAGCCCATCGGCGCCTTTCAACTGATGCAGGCCAAGGTGGCGGACATGTATGTCGCGCTCAATTCCGCGCGGGCCTATGTCTATGCCGTGGCGCGGGCGTGCGACGCGGGGCGCACCACACGGCATGACGCGGCGGGCGCGATCCTGCTGGCCAGTGAGAATGCGGTGCGCGTGGCCTTGGATGCGGTGCAGGCGCTGGGCGGGGCGGGCTATACCAAAGACTGGCCGGTCGAGCGGTTCCTGCGCGATGCCAAATTGCTGGATATAGGCGCTGGGACCAATGAGATCCGGCGGATGCTGATCGGGCGCGAATTGATCGGAGGCGCAGGATGATCCTCGAAACCGGCATCGCCGCGGACAGCGAGGCCTTCCGCGCGAATGAGGCGCATAATCGCGCCTTGGCGGAAAAATTGCGCGCCGATGTCGCGGCGGCGGCGCTGGGCGGGGGAGAGGCGGCGCGGCAACGCCATGTCGGGCGCGGCAAATTGCTCCCGCACGAAAGGATCGACCGCCTGCTCGATCCGGGCAGTCCGTTTCTGGAAATCGGGCAACTGGCCGCTCATGGCCTGTATGGCGGCGATGTGGCGGGGGCCGGGATCGTGGCCGGGATCGGGCGCGTGGCGGGGCGACAGGTGATGATTGCGGCCAATGACGCCACGGTCAAGGGCGGCACCTATTTCCCGATGACGGTGAAAAAGCACCTGCGCGCGCAGGAGATCGCGGCTGAAAACCATCTGCCCTGCATCTATCTGGTCGACAGCGGCGGGGCCAATCTGCCGCATCAGGCCGAGGTCTTTCCCGACCGCGATCATTTCGGTCGGATCTTCTATAATCAGGCGCAGATGTCGGCGCGGGGCATTCCCCAGATCGCCTGTGTGATGGGCAGTTGCACCGCGGGCGGGGCCTATGTTCCGGCCATGTCGGATGAAAGCGTGATCGTGCGCGGGCAGGGGACGATCTTCCTTGCCGGACCGCCGCTGGTGCAGGCTGCGACGGGCGAGATCATCAGTGCCGAGGAGCTGGGCGGGGGCGATCTGCATGGGCGCAAATCGGGCGTGGTCGATCATGTGGCCGAAAATGACGACCATGCGATCACCATCCTGCGCGAGATTGTCGGCACGCTGGCCCCGCAAAGCGCCGCGCCGGTCAATTGCCAGCCCCCATGCCCGCCGCGTTACGATCCGGCCGAACTCTATGGCATCATCCCGCAGGATGTCCGCGCGCCCTATGATGTGCGCGAGGTGATCGCCCGTATCGTCGATGACAGCGCGTTTCACGAATTCAAGGCGCTTTATGGCACGACGCTGGTCTGCGGCTTTGCCCATATTCACGGGATGTCGGTGGCGATTTTGGCCAATAATGGCGTGCTGTTCAGCGAGAGCGCGGTCAAGGGCGCGCATTTCATCGAACTGGCCTGCCAGCGGCGTATCCCCTTGCTGTTCCTGCAAAACATCAGCGGTTTCATGGTCGGCGGCAAATATGAGGCCGAGGGCATCGCCCGCCACGGCGCCAAACTCGTCACCGCCGTGGCCACGGCCAGCGTTCCGAAAATCACCGTGCTGATCGGCGGCAGTTTCGGGGCGGGTAATTATGGCATGTGCGGGCGCGCCTATGGGCCGCGCTTCCTCTTTACATGGCCCAATGCGCGCATTTCGGTGATGGGCGGCGAACAGGCCGCCAGCGTGCTGGCCACGGTCCACCGCGATGCGGCGACATGGACGGCGGAAGAGGCCGAAGCCTTCAAGGCCCCG
>DATMUT010000273.1:0-6034 GCA_035563755.1 Novosphingobium sp. | reverse complement strand
TCTTGCCCGCCTCGGCGCACAGCAGCAAATTCTCGCACACAGCCTTGCCCGGCCCGCCCCGGATCTCGGCCACGCCGCGAGCATAATCATCGGCGCGTTCGGCACTGGCGGCGCGATCGACCAGCGCCTGCGCAACAAGCGGCGGCGCCAGTCGGAATGGCAACAGGCACAGCACCACCAGCGCCATCACGGCCTTGCGCCGATGCCGGGCCGGCACCAGCGCATCGAGCCGGGTCAGCGCGACCACTGCCACAATGCAGTCGAGCCAAAGCGTTTCAAGGAAGATGTTCTCGGCCACGCCATCGCCGCCCGCCAGCGCGATGGCCAGCCCATGCGCCGCGACCCACGCCAGCGCCAGCGCTCGCTCGGCCATTGTGAGGCGCGGGCCCAGCAGCCAGCAGGCGCCGATACACACAAACACCAGCCACGAACGCAGGTATGCGCCCGTCAGGCGGCGAACGTCGGCAAAAATGTAATCACGCGGCCACAACAGATGCTTGAGAAAATAGGGCCCGTCGACATGCACGGTCGCGCCATACAGGGCCGCCGCGCATGTCAGGCCAATCAGGCACCACAGCACCAGTTGCCGCCACGACCGCGCCCACACCAGGCTGCCGCCCACCCCCAGCGCCATCCCGATCAGGTTGGGTTTGAAAAAGACCGCCAGCGCGAACAGCGGCGCCGAGGCCAGGAAGCGCTTTCCCTGCCCCTCATCGCCGAGCGCCAGCCAGAAACCCAGCATTTCAAGCGCCATGCCAATGGGCTGTGGATCGTTCTCGGCAATACGCACCGGCGCCCACAGGGCAATGACCAGCAAATAAAGCGCCACCGTGCAATGCGCGGCCGCCCGGTGCCGGGTCAACCTGTCGACCAGCGCGCCGGCCAGCAGGGCCTGCACACACATGCCGCCCAGCGAAAGCAGCCGGCCGGTGAAATTCACACTCCACCCCGCGATGCCCGACACCAAAGCCACCAGATGAAACGAGAGCGGCGGATAGTTGGTCACGTCGAAATGCGGCGGCGCGCCATAAAGCGGCACATGCCTTGCGGCATAGGACTGGCGCATGGCGTTCCAGCCCTCGCTGTAATCGATCTGATAAGGCGCAAAAAGATGGCCGGACAGCAGGAAGTATATGAACAGATCGACCACAGCCAGAAAGGCAATGGCATAAGGCCATCTGCTCGCCGCACGAGCAAATGCCGGCACGAATGCCGTTTTCTGTTCAATTAACACGTCGCCCCCGAATTCATGTCGCAGGCAACGGAGATACCAGATTTCCGTCACACACTACAAGTAGCTTGCCAGAAGCCCTCCGATGGCAGCGCGCCACGCAACGCCCGCACGCGCTTCTGGCGGCACCATGGCTGCGGCCAGGGCAAACACCGCAGGGCGAACATGTTCGAAAAAATGGCGCGCCCGGCAGGGTTCGAACCTGCGGCCCCAAGCTTAGAAGGCTCGTGCTCTATCCAGCTGAGCTACGGGCGCGCACCGGCGTCGCGGGCATATCGGCCCGGGCCATGCCCCCATAACCATGTCTTGCGCCCAGCGTAAAGCCGGTTACTTTCACCCGCATGAGCCAAACCCCCGCAGACACCTCGCATCGCGGCCTCACGCGCCTGGTCGGCATGGATGGCGCGCGCCGCCATTTCCGCTATTTCGACTACATGATGGCGGCCTTTGTCGCGATCCTGCTGCTTTCGAACCTGATCGGCGCGGCCAAGACGGCAACGCTGGGCGGCTTCACGTTCGGCGCGGGCATCCTGTTTTTCCCCATCAGCTACATCCTGGGCGACGTGCTGACCGAGGTGTATGGCTATGCGAATGCGCGGCGCTGCGTGTGGGTGGGCTTTTTCGCGCTGCTGTTCATGGCCTTCATGAGCTTTGTGGTGGTGGCCATGCCGCCCAAGGCCGACTGGGGCTGCGCGGCCAGCGGCGACCCCATGTTCGCCGATGTGCTCTCGGCCCGTGGCGCGGGGGCCATCTGCCAGTGCACCTATGTCAGCGTGTTCGGCAGCACATGGCGCATCGTGGCCGCCTCGGTCGTGGCCTTCTGGGCGGGCGAGTTCGTCAACAGCTTTGTCATGGCCAAGATGAAGATCATCACGCAGGGCAAGCACCTGTGGACGCGCACCTGGGGCTCGACCATCTGCGGCCAGGCGATCGACAGCCTGCTGTTCTATCCGCTGGCCTTTGGCGGCGTGTGGACGGCGCATGATGTGCTGCTGGTCATGGGCACGAACTGGGCGCTCAAGGTGCTGTGGGAAATCGTGCTCACGCCTGTCACCTATGCGGTGGTGGGCTTCCTCAAATCGCGCGAGGGGGTCGATGTGTACGATGTCGGCACCAAATTCTCGCCCTTTGCCCACGCGCCCAGCGTATAAGCGGCCCAGCGCCCCGCCCTCTGGCCCAAAGCGCCCACAATCGCTAAGGCGCAGGGCATGGCGCTCGACCGTATCCGCCTTGGCTGGTTTCGCAACCACCGCGCCACCGCCCTGTCGGGCACGGCGCGGTTCAACCTGCTGGTGGGCGAAAACGGCGCGGGCAAGACCAACATCCTCGAGGCGATCAGCCTGTTCGCGCCGGGCCGCGGCCTGCGCCGCGCGGCCCTGGTCGACATGGCGGGCCACGATGGCGACGGTTCGTTTGCCATAAGCGCCGACCTGTCGCCCGGCCTGAGCGAGCAGGCGCGCGAGGCAGCCATCCGCCTTGGCACCGGCACAGCGCCCGACCGGCCCGGCCGGCGGCTGGTGCGGGTGAACGGGGCCGATACCTCGGCGGTGGCGCTGGGCGAATGGCTGGGCATCTTCTGGCTGACCCCGGCGATGGACCGCCTGTTTGCCGATACGCCCGGCGCGCGACGGCGCTTTCTCGACCGGATGGTGCTGGCGCAGGCCCCCGGCCATGCCGCGCTGGCCGCCCGGCTCGAGGCCGCCATCCGCGAGCGCAACCGGTTGCTGAGCGCCCCCGATATGCCCGATGCGCGCTGGTTCGACGCCATCGAGGCGCAGATTGCCGAAGCGGGCGCGGCTGTCGCTTCCGCGCGTTCGGGGCTGATCCTGGCGCTCGACGCCTATCTGGCCGCGCTGCCGCCCTCGCCCTTTGCCCGGCCGGCGCTGGCCTATCAGGCCGGCGGGCCGCTGAGCGCGGGCGAACTGGCGCAGGCGCTGGCCGATGGCCGCCGCCGCGACCGCGCCGCAGGCCGCACGCTGACCGGCCCGCACCGCGACGATCTGGGCGTAACGATGGCGGCCAAGAACCAGCCCGCCGCGCTGTGCTCGACCGGCGAGCAGAAAGCGATGCTGATCGCCATCACGCTGGCGCATGCCGAATGGGGCACCGCATCCGGGCCAGAACCGCACCCCCGCCTGCTACTGCTCGACGAGGTGGCGGCGCATCTCGATCCGCTGCGCCGCGCCGCCCTGTTCGAGCGACTGGCCGCCACGGGCGCGCAGATCTGGATGACCGGCACCGAGACGGCGCCCTTTGCCGAAGTGTTGCCCCACGCCGCCGGATGGATCGTGGCCGAGGGCGAGGCCAAACCGCTAGGCTAGACCTATTCGACGCAGGCCTATTCGGCGCTGGCCACCGATTGCGCCAGCAGGCACTTGCCGCCCTGCGCGAAAGAGATCGCCTCGACGTTGCCCGCCAGCCCGCAAGTGCCCGGCGCCAGCACTTCGCCGTCAATCACCACCGCCCCTTCGAGCGGAATGGCCAGCAGGGGCGCCCCGGCAAACCGCGCCAGAACGGCCGCATCGGGCGCTCCTGCCACCTGCTCCAGGCGGAAATACGGCCCCTCAACCAGCACCGCCGGGCCGTGCTCGGGCACCTGCCGGTGCCAGCGCGACAGGTCGTAACGCTCGCCCAGCGACACCGCGATACCCTCGTCGAGGTGCAACTCGCGCGGGCGGCCATAGTCGTACAGCCGATAGGTGATGTCGCTGGCCTGCTGGATCTCGATCACGCTCACACCAGCGCCAATGGCATGCACCGTGTTGGCCGGAATGTAGAAGAAATCGCCTGGCTTCACCGCGTGCCAGACCAGCATCTGCTCGATCCGCCCGTCGATCGCGGCGGCGCGCATGGTGTCGGCATCGACAGCTTCGTGGAAACCGATGCCAAGGCGCGCGTCAGGCTCGGCCGCCAGCACCAGCCAGCACTCTTCCTTGCCCTGCTTGCCAATGCCCTTGGCCAGCGTCTGCGCGTCCGAGGGGTGCACCTGCACCGACAATTTGTCGCTGGTGAAGATGTATTTGACCAGCAGGTCGGGCAGCGCCGCCGGCGGCTCGAACCACAGCTCGCCGATCCGCTGCCCGGGCGGCGCGGTGAAAGGCGCGGGCAGCCTATCGCGCCCCCACACCTTCTCGACCATGCGCACCGGCAGGGACGCACCCTGCCCCGCGGGCACCAGATCGGCGTGCAGGTTCACTGGTTCACCGCTCCGGCCAGCTTGCCCACCTTTTGCACGCCCGCGCGGCTCGTCACCATCACCTCGTTGCCATCGACCACCACGATCACGTCCTCCAGCCCGATGACGGACACACGCGGCCCGTCGCTCTCTACCAGAACATTGCGGCAGTCGACGAGTTCCGCCGCGCCAAGCACGGAATTGCCCGCCTCGTCGCATTCGCGTGCTTCGTGAAGGGCCTGCCAGTTGCCAATGTCGGACCACGACATGTCGGCGGGCACCATCGCGGCGCGGGTGGTCTTTTCCATCACCGCATAGTCGATCGAATCGCTGGGCACCGCGGCAAAGGCGGCCGCATCGGGGTGGAAGCGACGGCCATCGACCGCCCCTTGCGCCACCGCCGCGCGCGCGCCCTCGAGAATGTCGGGCCGATGCGCGCCCAGTTCGGCCAGGAAATCGCCCGCGCGCAGGGCAAAGATGCCCCCGTTCCAGCTGTAGGTGCCCTCGGCCAGGAATTGCTGGGCCCGCTCCAGATCAGGCTTCTCGACGAAACGGTCGACCTTGAAGCCGCCATCGCCAATCGCCTCCCCGCTGCGGATATAGCCAAAGCCGGTTTCGGGCGCGGTGGCGGTAATGCCAAAGGCCACCAGCCAGCCCTGCCGCGCCAGTCGCGCGCCGGCAGTGGCGGCGGCCACGAAATTCATCGGGTCACCAATATGGTGATCGCTGGGGCACACCAGCATGATCGCATCCTCGGGCAAGCGCAGCGCGGCGAGCG
The DNA here is from genome assembly GCA_035563755.1 of Novosphingobium sp. GTDB lineage: Bacteria > Pseudomonadota > Alphaproteobacteria > Sphingomonadales > Sphingomonadaceae > Novosphingobium. The sequence continues at coordinate 850 of DATMUT010000273.1, read as the reverse complement.
CGATGGCGGCGGCGGTGTTGCGGGCGGCCGGCTCGACGATCACCTGCGCGTCATCGGCTGCGCCCAGCTGGGTCTCGACATGCGGCAGGTGCTTGTCACCGGTCACGATGATGGGCGCGCCGAACAGCGCCCGGTCGGCCGCGCGCAGCAGGGTCAGCTCGAACAGGGTGAGGTCACCCACCAGCGGCAAGAAGGGCTTGGGCTTGGCCACACGACTGCGCGGCCAAAGCCTGGTTCCGCTGCCGCCGCACAGGATGACTGGAGTAATCTTTAGCATTTCGCCCCTTGTACATTCGCTTCAGCCGGACACGCGCCTCCGGCAGGCCTATTAAAACGCCGACGCCAAGCACAGCGAGGGCACTTTTTCCGCAAACCGTTACGCGCTCGCTATTGCAGCAAAGTTTCAGGCGGATCGCAAGCCTTAGAGCAAATGCACAAATTGCGCAGATGTTGCAAATCCCCGACAAATTCCGCTGTGCTCCGCGTTCCGACCGCCCCCGGGGCACAAGCGCAAGCGGCCGGTTAGCGCCGATTGCCGCCGACGAACCGTTACCCGCAAATTTATGAAATACTCTTATGTACTTCTACTGAACAAGGATATAAGCAAGCGCGCCGCCTACCCGACCAACGAATTATTCTTGTCTGTCAATTTGATGGCCGTAAGCGGGCGGTGAAATCCGAAAGGGGCAAGCCCCCGGGGGCTGATCGAGAGCGCTCTTGCCGATGAGTTTTTATCGCGCCTTCGCGCGCAGCATGTTTCACACCCCGCGCACGGCGCTTCAGGCGCTGTATTGGCACATGACCGGCCGGCGTCAGCGGGCCCTGGCGCGCCTGCGCATCGGCGCGGCCG
>DATMUT010000272.1:0-2993 GCA_035563755.1 Novosphingobium sp. | reverse complement strand
CCGTTTCGCGTCTTCACCAATGGCAGCGCCAAGCCGCCGGCCGCCTATGCGGCATCGCTGCGCGCCGCCGGTTTCGACCTGGCCGACCACGAGATGATGACGCCCACCGTTTCGGCCGCGATCTGGTTTGCCGCCAATGGTCTGCGCCGCGTGCGGGTGCTGGGCGATCCGGGGGTGGAGACGCCCCTGCTCGACCACGGCATCGAGGTGCGCCGCGCCAGCGATCCCGGCGAGGTGGATGCGGTATTCACCGCCTGGTTCCGCGACTTCACCTTCCCCGACCTCGAGGCAGGATGCGAGGCGGTATGGGCGGGCGCGCGGCTGACCACCGCCAGCCATGTCCCCTTCTTCGCCACCGCCAAGGGGCGCGGGATCGGCTCGTCCTTTGCCATCAACAAGATGATCTCGGCGCTGACCGGCAAGCAGGCCAAGGTGCTGGGCAAACCCTCGCGCGTGGCGTTTGATGCGGCGCTGGCGGCCATGGAGCTGCCGCGCTCGGCCGCAGGGCAGGTGGTGGTGGTCGGCGATGATCCGGCGCTGGAAATGGCGATGGCGCGCGGCTGCGGAGCCATTGGCGTTGGCATGACCACCGGGTTGATGCGCGCTGATACGGTTGGCGGCTTGCCCGAGGGGCAGCAACCCGACGCGGTGATCGATGCCTTGCAGGAGATGATCGCATTGTTTTGAAGGAAAGGAGCATGCGAGGGGCTAGCCCCTCGCGCTCCCGATACGTCAGTTCACCATGCGCGCGGCATCGCCCCAATAGCGGGCTTTCAGCGCCTTCTTGTCCATCTTGCCCGCCGCCGTGCGCGGGATCTCGCTCACGAATTCCACCGACTTGGGCGCCTTCACCCCGCCCAGCCGCGCCTTGGCATGGGCGATCACCGCTTCTGCCGGCAGGCCGTCGGCCACCACCAGCGCATGCACCGCCTCGCCCCATTTTTCGTGCGGCACGCCGATCACCGCGCATTCGCGGACCTGCGGCAATTCGGTGATCGCCGCCTCGACCTCGGCGGTAAAGACGTTGAAGCCGCCGGTGACGACCATGTCCTTCTTGCGATCGACGATATAGAGATAGCCCTGCGCGTCGAACCTCCCGACATCGCCGGTATGGTGCCAGCCGAATTTGCGGATCTCGGCGGTTTCGGCGGGCTTTTCGAAATAGCCGCGCGTGACCATCACGCCGCGCACGCAGATCTCGCCCGCCTCGCCGGTGGGCACGGCGCGGCCCTCGTCATCGAGCAGCGCCACCTTGACCGAACGGCTGATGCGCCCGCAGGCGGCCAGCTTTTCCGGCGCCTCGCTTGCGAAACGGGCCACTTCCTCGGGGCTGAACCAGGCGACGATCATCGGGCATTCCACCTGCCCATAGGACTGGCACATGGCAGGACCAAACACCCCTACCGCCTGCCGCAGCTTTTCCGGGCTGCAGGGCGAGCCGGCCAGCAGGAATATGCGCAGCGAGGAATAGTCGTGCGCGCCGATCGCAGGGCTGGCCAGGCACTGGTACAGCGCCGTGGGCGGCAGATACATATGGCTGATCCTGTGGCTCTCGATCGTGGCCAGCACACGCTCGGCATCAAAGCCGGGCAGGATGATCTGCGTCGCGCCAAAGCTCATCGTGGCCAGGGCGATCGGCCCCGCCGCATGGGTGATCGGCGCCGGCACCAGCGCGATGGGGTCATCGGTGCGGCCGCCCATGGCGTCAGCGGCGGTCTCGATCATCGTGCCCCAGGCCAGGTTGGGCATTTCGGCGCCCTTGGAGGGGCCGGTGGTGCCGCCGGTGGCGAAAATACCGACCAGTTCGTCCTTGTTCGCCCAGGCATCCACTTGCGGCTCGACAAAATCCTCGGGGCCAACCCCGTCCATGAATTCGGCCAGCGACGGGTCATCGCCCATCCGCCGGTCAAGGCAGACAAAGCGCGTCAGATGCGGGCAGGCCGCACGCAGCGCCGCCACCTCGTCGGCCTTGCTGGAATGATAGACCAGCCAGCCGCAGCGCACATAGTTCAGGAAACCGGCGTTGGCCTCCATCGCATTGCGCGTGTTGACCGGAATCCATTGCCCATTGGCCCGCCACAGTGCCAGCAGCACCACCAGCAACATGCCATCGTTAGGCCCATACAGGCCCAGCATGTCCTGATTGGCAAAGCCGCCGCGTTGCAGCGCGGCCGCGACGCGCAGGGTCAGCGCCCGCACCTCGGCGAAACTGAGCGAGAGGCCATTGTCGGGGTCGATGATGCAGGCGCGGGCAGGGTCGAGATCGTGCCCCCGGTCGAAATAGTCGATGGCGCGCATTTGTATGCCTTTTTCTATCCTCTGGGCGGCAGGATAGCAGCCCGCCGCCCCGCATACCCCCGGTTTTGCAGGCGCATTGCGCAGGGTGAAACGCGGGCGGACAAATTCGCCGGTCGCAATTTTGTAAGTGATACTCACATTTTTCTCTTTGCCGATCGCGGCGGCAAAGTTATCGCTTGTGCGTGAACCAGAATCGACGCGCTCAAGCGTCCGCACAACAGGAGAGTAAGATGTCGGATACCGCGACTCTATCGGTGGCTGATCTGGCCGCCCGGCTCGACAAGGTGGAACACGAGCTGGCCATCCAGCAGGACATCCACCAGATCCGCCGCATCCAGTACACCTACGGCTATTTCATCGACAAGTCGCAGTACAACGAGGTTGTCGACCTGTTCGCCGAGGATGGCGAAGTGTGGTTCCTTGGCGGCGTGTTCAAGGGCAAGAAGGGCGTGCGCCGCCTCTATATCGAGCGTTTCCAGACCCAGTTCACGCAAGGCCACAACGGCCCGCGCTATGGCTGGCTGCTCGACCACCCGCAGCTGCAGATGGTGATCGACGTGGCGCCCGACCGCAAGACCGCCAAGGTGCGCGGCCGCTCGATGATGCAGGCCGGCCTGCACGAGAGCGCCGAGGGCAACCAGCGCGCCTGGTGGGAAGGCGGCCTGTACGAGAACGAATATGTGCGCGAGGCCAAT
>DATMUT010000271.1:0-3242 GCA_035563755.1 Novosphingobium sp. | reverse complement strand
AGGCGGCCAGTGCTGCCGCATCGATGCAGCGGATGACGAAATTGGCCCCCGACTGCCCGTCGCGGAAGAAGGGGTACGAGCCGATCTGCACGCCCTCATGCGCCTTTTCGGTGTCGCGCAGCAGGCTGGCTACCTCGCTTTCGCCCACCCAGCAGCCGATGGTCTCGGACAGCACTGGCAGGCCCCCTTCGAGCGAGCCGGTGAGCGCGTCGAGCATGCCGGCGGTGATCATGGGAACGCCGGCCATGATGAAGATATTGCCCCAGCGGATGCCCGGTGCGCCCGAATAGCGGTTGGGGATCAGGCTGGCCCCCTCGGGCACGCGGGCCATGCGCAGCCGCGCTTCGGTCAGCTCGCTGCCGCGCGAGGCGTAGTAATCGGCCAGGATCTGGCGGGCTTCGGGGTGGATGACGACGGCCACGCCAACGGCCGCGGCAATGGCGTCGACGGTGATGTCGTCATGCGTGGGGCCAATGCCGCCGGTGGTGAACAGATAGTCGTGCTTGACCCGCAGGGCGTTGATCGCCTCGGCGATGGCCGGTTCCTCGTCGGCCACCACGCGCACTTCTTTCAGGCGGATGCCCTGCACGCCCAGCCAACTGGCGATTTGGGCGATGTTCTTGTCGTGCGTGCGGCCGGACAGGATCTCGTCGCCAATGACGACGAGGGCGGCGGTGAAGATCCGGGGGGGGGCGGATGGCGTCGTGCTGCTCATGGGCGTGGACTAGCCCGAGCAGGCCGTGCTGGGAAGGGGCGCTATGGGGCAAAGCGCAGATGAGGGGGCGATGGTAAATGCGCCTGGGCTGGGGGCGGGCGCGTTCTTGCGCGATTTGCACGCCTGTGCCGGGGCCAAAAAGAAAGGCCGGTCTTGCGACCGGCCTGTAAAGTCTTGGGAGAGGATGCCTGAAAGGCCCGCTCCTTAAGCCTGAAACCGTTTACTTTCGCAAGTGCGATAACATCATTGTCAGTTGCATGGCGCGCAACCGGGTTAAATGTCACCGCTGGCGAAGGTTAAAACGAGGCGACCATCCCGAACAGGTCGTGGGCGTCGGCATCCTCGATCAACACGTCAACGATATCGCCGGCCTTGAGTTCCCCGGGCACGTTGCGCAGCAGCACCTGCCCGTCAATCTCGGGCGCGTCGGCCTGGCTGCGGCCGGTGGCGCCAGTGTCGCCGTCCTCGTCCGGTTCGCCCACCTCGTCGATAATGACCGGGATCGTGCGGCCGATCTTGCGCGCCAGACGGGCAGCGCTGATCGCCTCGGTCTTTTCCATGAGGCGCGCATAGCGCTCTTCCTTGACCGCCTCGGGCACGGCGCCGGGCAGGTCGTTGGCAGAGGCGCCCTCGACCGGTTCGAACCTGAAACCGCCCACGCGGTCAAGCTGCGCCTCGTCCAGCCAGTCGAGCAGGTACTGGAAGTCTTCTTCCGTCTCGCCCGGAAAGCCCACGACGAAGGACGAACGAATCGCCAGATCGGGGCAGATTTCGCGCCATTCCTTGATCCGCTCGAGCACGCGCGCCTCGTTGGCCGGGCGTTTCATCGCGCGCAGCACATTGGGGGCTGCATGCTGGAAGGGAATGTCGAGGTAAGGCGTGATCAGCCCCTGCGCCATCAGCGGGATGACGGCATCGACATGCGGATAGGGGTAGACATAGTGCAGCCGCACCCACGGTGTGTCGCCGTCGGGCGTGCGCAGCGCGCCCAGTTCGCGCGCCAGGTCGGTCATGTGGGTGCGCACCTCGCGGTCCTTCCACATGCGGGTTTCGTGGCGCACATCCACGCCATAGGCCGAGGTGTCCTGGCTGATGACCAGCAGTTCCTTCGTGCCGGCAGCCACCAGCTTCTCGGCCTCGCGCAGCACGGCGTCGATGCGCCGGCTCGCCAGCTTGCCGCGCAGCTGCGGGATGATGCAGAAGGCGCAAGAGTGGTTGCAGCCCTCCGAAATCTTCAGATACGAATAGTGGCGCGGTGTCAGCTTGACCTCGCCGGTGTCGCGGTCGCCCGGGATCAGGTCGACAAACGGCCCCTGCGAGGGGGGCGCTGCCTCGTGCACCGCGTTCACCACATCCTCGTACTGATGCGCGCCGGTCACGGCCAGCACATCGGGGAAGCGGGCGCGGATGGCCTCGGCCTCGTTGCCCATGCAGCCGGTCACGATCACGCGGCCGTTTTCGGCCATCGCCTCGCCAATGGCGGCCAGGCTTTCCTCCTTGGCCGAATCGAGGAAGCCGCAGGTGTTGACCAGCACCACGTCGGCGCCGGCGTAATCGGGGCTCATCTGATAGCCATCGCCGCGCAGGCGCGTCAAAATGCGTTCGGAATCAACCAGCGCCTTGGGGCAACCCAGGCTGACCATGCCAACGCGGGGGGCATCGGGAATAAGGGTGGGGGAATTTTGCTCTGCCATGAGGCAGGCCCTTTAAGCGCTTTGCGCCCGTCCGTCACCTCCCCGCTTGCGAAGGGCGGCAAGCGGGCGCACAGGGCAGGCTGCAAAGGTTAGGCAAGGAAGGACGCTTATGGGCCCGGTCAACTGGCTGGCGGTGGTGGTGGCGGCAGTGGTGGCGGCGGCGCTGGCCTGGCCCTGGTACGGCCTCATGCGCAGCGAGCGCGCTCCATCGGCGCTGCGTCTGGCCTGGCTGATCGTGCCGGCGGCCATGATCGGGCACACTTTGGCCCGCGTTGGCGCTGCCACTTTGGCGATCAAGCCGTGGCTCTACTGGATGATGTCGGGCGGCTTTGCGCTGGCGATCATCCTGCCGGCGGGCGCTGCCTTGTATGGCCGGCACGCCATCCCCCCGCGCGAGGGGATGGTCGATGCCGGCTACATGCTGCTGGCGTTTCTGGCGATGGGCACGGTGTTCCGCCTGATGGCGTAACGGCTCAGTCGCGCACGGCCGATTTGGCGCGCCGGGGCTTGTCGGCGCGGGTTTTGTCGGCATCGCGTTTTGTGGTTTCGCGTTTGGCGGTCTCGGCTTTGGCCGGGCCGGCCTTGCGCAGGGCCGGCATGTAGCGGGCCGGATCGACCGGGGCGTTGGCGTGGCGCAGTTCGAAATGCACCTCGTCGCGCGTGGCCTTGCCGGTGTGGCCCACCAGGCCCACCCGCTCGCGCTGCTTGACGGCATCGCCCTGCGCGACCGTCACCTTGCTCAGGAAGCCATAGGCGGTCTGCCAGCCATCGCCGTGATCGATCACCACCAGATTGCCAAAGCTTTGCGGCTCGCGCCCGGCAAAGATGACCTT
>DATMUT010000270.1:0-11882 GCA_035563755.1 Novosphingobium sp. | reverse complement strand
GGGCTGCTCGGTGCCGGCGCCGCGCTCTACCTGCGCCGCGCCGCCGCCCCAGCCGGCGTTGACCGCGATATATTGCACGCCGTCCAGCATATAGGTGATGGGGCCGGCCACCGGCGCGCTCTGCGTCGGCACCTCCCACAGCAGCTTGCCATCATGCGCGTCGAAGGCGGCGAAGGTCTGGCGCGTCGTGCCCTCGAACACGATATCGCTGGCCGTCACCATCACGCCGCCATTGCCGTGACGGGGCAGGGGCACTTTCCAGGCCGCTTTCTGCGCCACCGGGTCCCATGCGGTCAGAAAGGCGCGCTCCATCTGATCGGCCTGCTTCTGCAGGGCGATGCGCTTTTGCAGCGCCTCGCCGGTATAGCCGCCCCAGCCGCTGTTCGAGCGGAAGGGCTGCGGCTGCCAGTCGGGCTGGAGCGCATAGACAAGGCCCGACTCATAGGTTGGCAGATAGGCCAGCTTTGTGCGCGGGCTATAGGCCATGGGGAACCAGTTGTGCCCGCCGCCCGGCCCCGGCATCAGCAGCACCGGGTCGGTGCCGTAATGCTTGGCGGGGTCGACATCGGGGCGGCCGGTCCTGGGGTCGATGCCCCGCGCCCAGTTCACCGGAATGAACGGCTTTGCCGAGATCAGCTGCCCCGTCTTGCGGTCGAGCACATAGAAGAAGCCATCCTTGGGCGCCTGCATCAGCACCTGGCGCGGCTTGCCGGCAATGGTCAGGTTGGCCTGCACGATCGAGGAGGTGCAGGTGTAGTCCCAGTCCTCGCCGGGCACCATCTGATAGTGCCAGGCATAGCGGCCGGTGTCGGCATGCAGCGCCACGATCGAGCAGATGAACAGATTGTCGCCCTTGCCTTCGCTGCGGTAATGCCAGGACAGCGGCGAGCCATTGCCGGTGCCGACGAAGACCAGCCGGTTCACCGGGTCATAGGCGATCGAATCCCACGGATTGGCCCCGCCGCCCAGTTGCTTCCACATGCCGTTTGCCGACCATGTCTTGCCGATCATCGCCATGATCGGGTCCGAGGCCTCGTGGTCAGGCCCCTTGGCCGGGTCGTGCGGGGTCAGGAAGAACTTCCACAGCTTCGTGCCCGTATTGGCGTCATAGGCCGAGACGAAGCCGCGCACGCCCAGATCGCCGCCCGAATTGCCGATCACCACCTTGCCGTCGAACACGCGCGGCGCGCCGGTGATCGTATAGGGCATGTCCCTGGGCGTGGTCTGCGTGGTCCACACCTCGCGCCCGTTGCGCGCGTCGAGCGCGATCAGCCGCCCGTCGAGCGCGGCGATGATGACCTTGCCTTTCCATAGCGCCAGCCCGCGCGCCACCGGCTCGCAACAGGCATAGCGGCCCCATTCGCGCGCCACCTTGGGGTCATAGGTCCACAGCCTTTTGCCGTTGCGCGCGTCATAGGCGGTGGTGACGTTCCAGGCGCTGGTGTTGTACAGCACGCCATCGGCATAGAGGGGCGTGCCCTCGACCCCGCGCAATGTGTCGAGATCATCGTACCAGGCCAGGCCCAGCCGGGCGACATTGCCGGCGTTGATTTGCGTGAGCGGGCTGAAGCGCTGGGCTTCGTAATTGCGCCCGTCGGCCAGCCATTGCGCGCCTTCGGCCTGCGCCCGGGCCATGCGCGCGCTGTCCACCTGCGCCGGGGCTGGCCGCTCTGGCCGTTCTGGTCTGGCCGCCAGTGGCGTTTGCGCCAGCACCACGGCGCCCGCCAGCATCGTTGAAAAAGCTGTGCCGCGCCACATGCGCGGCGGCAACTTGCCTGTCATCCAGCCTGTCTCCCTCGCGGTGTGTGCCTGCCCTGCGAGCGGCCCACCGGCTTCCATTCTTGCCGTTTCAGCTAGATGGCGAGGGATGCGATGTCATTGACCGCCCCGGCGGCGGGCATTGTCCAGGCTGGAACGGGCCGGTCAGGCGGCAGCCGCCAGCGTAACCGGAATCGACTTGTAGGCCGGCGTTCCGCTCACCGGATCGAAATCCTCGAGCGGGACCAGACAGTTGGCTTCGGGATAATAGGCCGCCAGCGACCCGCGCGCGATGGCGTGGCGCACGATGGTGAACCCCTCGAGCTTGCGCCCGGTGGCCGTCGTCACATCCACCCGGTCGCCATGCGCCAGGCCCAGCATGTGCAGGTCGACCTCGTTGGCGAAGATGATGTCGCGCCGCCCGGTCACCCCGCGATAGCGGTCGTCCAGGCTGTAGATCGTGGTGTTGTACTGGTCGTGGCTGCGGATGGTGGTGAGCAGCAGGGGCTGGGCCTGCGCGGTTTCGACATGCGGATGGACAAGGAACTGCGCCTTGCCGCTGGGCGTGTTCCACACGCGATCGCGCGGCCCCACGGTCAGGCTGAAGCCGCCCGGCTCGCGCACGCGGCGGTTGAAATCGCGGAAGTCGGGATAGACCGCCTCGATCTTGTCGCGGATGAGGTCGTAGTTGGCGATCATCGCGTCCCACGCGATGTCAACGCCGGGCAGCGAGGCCTTGGCCAGCCCCGCAACGATCGCCGGCTCCGAGAGCACCTGCGGGCCGGGCGCAGCCAGCTTGCCGCGCGAGGCATGGACCATCGACATGCTGTCCTCGACCGTCACCCATTGTGGTCCGGTCGCCTGCAGGTCCAGCTCGGTGCGGCCAAGGCAGGGCAGAACCAGCGTTTCGCGGGCGGTAAGCAGGCAGGTGCGGTTGAATTTGGTCAGGATATTGACCGAGAGGTCGAGCTTGCGCACCGCCGCGAAACAGGCGTCGGGATCGGGCATCGCCACCGCCAGATTGCCGCCCAGCGCGATCAGCGCCTTCGATCGCCCTTCGCGCATGGCGGTCAGCGCCTCGACCGCATTATGGCCGTGGTGGCGGGGCGACTGGATGCCGAAAGCGGTATCCAGCCGGGCCAGCATTTCCTCGGCGGGCAGTTCGGTGATGCCAACGGTGCGGTCGCCCTGCACGTTGCTGTGGCCGCGCAAGGGGCAGATGCCCGCGCCCGGACGGCCGAAATTGCCGCGCAGCATCAGCAGGTTGGCGATGGCCTGCACGTTCTGCGTGCCGTTGCGGTGCTGGGTGATGCCCATGCCATAGCACACGATGACGCTTTTGGCCGCGACATAGACTTGCGCCATGCTCTCGATCGCCTCGCGCGAGAGGCGGGAGCTGGCCTCGACCCAGGTCCAGGAGGTGGCCTCGATGTCGGCTTTCAGCGCCTCGAACCCTTGCGTGTGCTGGGCGATGAAAGCGTGGTCGATAACCCCGCCGCGCTGTTCCTCGAGCGCGAAAACCGCCTTCATCATGCCTTTCAGCATCGCCAGATCGCCGCCAATGCCGACCTGATGATAGGCCGAGGCCAGCGGCGTGGCGTTGGGCGAGAACATCTCGGTCATGTGCTGGGGCGATTTGAACCGCTCCAGCCCGCGTTCGCGCATGGGGTTAGCCACGATGATCGGCGCGCCCCGCTTTGACGCCTCGGCCAGCGTTGCCAGCATGCGCGGATGGTTCGTGCCCGGATTGTGGCCGATGCAGAAGATCGCTTCGGCATCGTCGAAATCCTCGAGCGTCACCGTTCCCTTGCCGATGCCGATCGACACCGGCAGGCCCATGCTGGTCGCCTCGTGGCACATGTTCGAGCAGTCGGGGAAATTATTGGTGCCAAAGGCGCGGGCGAACAGCTGATACAGGAACGCCGCCTCGTTCGAGGCCCGGCCCGAGCAGTAGAATTCGGCGCTGTCGGGGTGGGGCAGGGCCTGCATGGCAGCGCCCGCGCGGGCAAAGGCCTCGTCCCAGCCGATCGGCACGAAGTGGTCGGTTTCGGGATCATAGCGCAGCGGATCGGTCAGGCGGCCCGCGTCTTCCAGTTGGTGGTCGCTCCAGCCCCACAGCTCGCTGGCCGAGTGGCGGGCGAAGAAATCGGGATCGACGCGCTTGACGGTGGCTTCCCACGTCACGGCCTTGGCGCCGTTCTCGCAGAATTCGAAAGAGGAGGTGTGTTTGGGGTCGGGCCAGGCGCAGCCGGGGCAATCGAAGCCGTCCTGCTGGTTCATCTGCAGCAGGGCGCGCGTGTCGGTGCTGGTTTTCATCTGCGAGCGGATGGTGCGCGCCACCGCCCCCAGAGCGCCCCAGCCGCCAGCAGGGCCGGTGTAGTCGCTAATGCCCTTGATCGCCTTGCTCATCGCCTGCTCGCCGCTTTTTCGTGCCTGATGGCGGCCTTTCAGGCAGGCGGGCGGGAGTGGCAAATTGGAAAGCGTGATGTTTGATAGGCATTGGCTATCAAGCCGCTTGTCCGCTCACCCTGCGCGCGGCAACCAACGCGGCATTGGCCATATCGCTCACCGGTTTGCGGTCCGACACGACCAGCACAACCTTGCCGCTTGCCGGGCGCCGCTCCATGGGCATGAAATGCGCCCATTCCAGCCCGCGCAGCAGCTCCATGTGGCATTCGGGAATGATCGTGGCAAAGCTGCCCGTCTCGATCATGGCCATCAGCGCCACAAAAGTGTCGGCCGTAACGCGCGGGGCAACCGTTACCTTGTGCCAGGCGAAGCAGGCGTCGATGATCCGCCGGTTCTGCATGCCCTGGTCAAGCAGGCACAGCGGGTAAGTGGCTGCCTCGCGCCAGTTCATGGCGGCGCGCGGGCGGATATTGGCCGACGATGCGCTGGCGAACACGAAGCGTTCCTGCCGTAACTCCACGCTGATCGCGCCGGCCTGGGCCTGACTGCCGGCATAGGAAATGCCTGCGTCCAGCTCGAATGCGGCCAGGCCGCTCGCGATTTCGCCGGCGCTGAGCGACGTGATGGACAGCGTTATGTGCGGATGCATGTCGGTAAGCGTTCTGCACAAAGGCCCGATCAGCGCCATGGCCGCGGGAATGACGCCCAGCCGCATCGTGCCCTGCAACCCGCCCTCGCCCCCGCCCAGCGACTGGAGCAGGCCGTCCTGCGCGGCCACGATCTGTTGCGCCCAAGGCAGCAGCGCCTTGCCATGCGCGGTCAGGCCCACAAAGCGGCGGTCGCGCTCGACCAGTCGTTTGCCCAGTTCTTCCTCGAGCGCGGCCAGCGCGACCGAGAGTGTTGGCTGGGTGATGCCGCAAAGATCGGCCGCGCGCGCAAAATGCCCCTCGCGCGCCAGCGTGACGAAATAGCGAAGCGCGCGCAGGTTCACAGCCGGGTCCTTTGATAGCGGAATGCTATCAGATAGCAGCGCCGGCATGGCAGGTCCATGTGCCATGCCGGCCGCAGCGCTATCCCGCGTCCGGCTTGTCCGGGCTTGCCGGTGGTTCGGGATAGGCCGCCTCCCATCCGCCGCCCAGCGCCCGATACAGCCACGTGGCCGCGCCCGAGACTTCGGCATTGGCGGTCACCTGCGCGCTCTGGCTGGCCAGCAGGGCGTTTTGCATGGCCAGCACATGCAGGAAATCGCCCGCGCCCTGCGCATGGCGCTTGCGCGCCACATCCAGCGCCACGCGGTTCTCGCTCACCGCCGCCTCCAGCCGCTCGCGTTCGCGCTGGGCCGAGGCCAGGTCGGCCATGGCATCGTCAATCTCGTGCCAGGCCTTGAGGATGGTGCGCTGCAGGACAATGGCGGCCTGTTTTTGCTCGGCGCGGCGCAGGCGCACCTGCCCCTTCAGCCGCCCGCCCTGAAACAGCGGAAAGCTGATGGCCGGGCCAATGCCGTATTGGCGCGAGGCCCAGCTGCCCAGATCGCCCCCTTGCAGCGCCTGCATGTCGAAGCTGCCCGAGAGCGTCAGGCGGGGGTAGAATTCGGCCACGGCCACGCCAATGCTGGCGGTGGCGGCGTGCAGCCTTTCCTCGGCGGCGCGCACATCGGGGCGGCGCTGCGCCAGTTGCGAGGGCAGGCCAACGGGCAGCTGCGCGGGCACCGGCGGGATGGGCGCTGGCGTGCCAAGCTGCGCGCGCAGCGCCCCCGGCTCGCGCCCCACCAGAAAGCTGAGCGCGTTGACCAGGTGCGTTTCCTGGCTTTCGAGTGCGGGAATGCGCGCCTCATAGCCATGCAGCAGGCCCGAGGCTTCGGCCAGGTCGAGCTGGCTGGCCGCGCCTTCCTCGCGCCGCATGGTGGTCAGCTCGACGCTGCGCCGGGCCAGCCCGATATGTTCGCGGGTGAGCGCGAGCTGGGCCTGCACCGCGCGCAGGGCGATGTAATCCTGCGCGGTCTGCGCCATCAGCGAGACGAGGGCGGCGCGGCGATCATCCTGGGCTGCCTGCAGATTGGCCTTGGCCACCTCCATCTGGCGGCGCACATGCCCCCACAGATCCACTTCCCACGAGGCCGAAGCGCCATACTGATACAGGTCGAAGGGCTTGGATTGCCCGTTGCTGCTGGTCAGCCCCGCCGGGCCAAAGCCGTTCTGGCCGCTGGCGATGGTGCCGCTGGTCTGGTCAACGCCCGTGCCCAGCAGGCTCATCACCCCGTTCGGGCTGGCGCGTTCGCGGGCATAGGAGGCGTCGAGGCTGACCTGTGGCAGGCGGGCCGCACGGGCAATCGTGCTTTGCGCCGCGCTTTGCTCAAAACGCACCGAGGCGATGCGCAGGTCGAGATTGGCGCTGACCACCTCGCTTACCAACGCGCTCAGCACCGGGTCGCCATACAGGTTCCACCAGTCGGGGCGCAGGGCGTCGCTGGTGGCGTGCGCGTCGGCGGCGGGCAGGCTCTCGTGCCACTGGGCGGGGGCGGCGGGGGCCTGCCGGTGATAGTCCGGCCCTACCGCGCAGCCGCCCAGCAGCGTCGCCATGGCCAGCGCGGTCAGGCGCGAGGGCAAATCAGCGTGCGGCATAGCGGGCATCCTGTGCATGAGCGCCATCGGCGGGCGATGCGGTGTCGACCTGCGCCTCGACCGACATGCCAACGCGGATGCGGGCGGCCATCTCCTGCCCCGGATCAATGACGAGCTTGACCGGAATGCGCTGGATCACCTTGGTAAAATTGCCCGTCGCATTGTCGGGCTTGATGGGCGAGAAGGCCACTTCGCTGGCGGGCGCAATGCTGTCGACATGGGCGCGCAGGGCCTTGCCGGGGAAGGTGTCGAGGGTGATCGAGGCCTTCTGCCCGGCGCGGATGCGGGTGAGTTGCGTTTCCTGGAAATTGGCCACGACATAGGCGCTCTGGTTGGGCACGATGGCCATGAGCGCGCCGCCGGCATGGACATAAGCGCCCACCCGCAGCCCGCGCGCGCCCACATGGCCTTCGACCGGCGCCAGAATGGTGCAGTAGGACAGGTTGAGTTCGGCCTGCTTGCGTGCCCCTTGCGCGCGCAGCAGCCCGCCCTTTGCCTTTTCCAGCTGGGCTTTCAGCACGTCGATCTGGCGGCGGGCGCTTTCGACGCCGGCCATGTCGCGCTGGCGGTTGGCCTCGGCCTCAAGCGCGCGCGCCTCGGCGCCCTGGCGCAGTTCGAGCGGGCTGGCGCCGCCCTCGGCCAGATGGCTGTAGCGGGCGCGGTTCTGGCGAGCGAAGGCAAGGTTGGCCTCGTCGGCCTTCACATCGGCCTGGGCCTGCGCCACCACCGCGTTCTGGCGGGCGATGCCGGCATCGAGGTTGGCCACTTCGCCCTGCATGGCCAGTACATCGCCCCGCGCCATGTCGAGAGCGGCGCGGAAATCGGCATCCTCGATGTGGGCGAGGGGCTGGCCGGGGCGCACGCTCTCATTGTCCTCGACCAGCACCTTGTCGATGCGGCCGGCGACCTTGGGGGCAACGGTTGTGAAGTCGGCCTCGACATAGGCATCATCGGTGCTCTGGGCCGAGGCGCTGCCCAGAAGCAGGCGGTCGGCACCAATCGCGCCGCCAATCAGAACGAGGGCACTTGCGCCGGCAAGTGCGAGCGGTTTGGAAAAAGCCATGGGTGTATGTGTCCGTCAGTTGGCCAGCGCGGGGGCGGGCGTGAGGGCGGGCGTGAGGGCGGGGGTGGAGGCGGGTTGCGAGCCGGCCTGCGGGCGCTGCGGGGGGAACACGCGCTCGGGCATGAGGGCGGTCAGGCACATGTAGGCCAGAGCCACGAGGCTCACGACCAGGTAGATGTCGGCCAACGCCAGGGTCAGGGCCTGTTCGTGCACATAGCCGTGGAAGGTTTGCAGTGCGGCCAGCGCATTGGCGTTGCTGTCGGGTGAAAGGCCGGCGGTCAGGCCCGCCACCGGATTGCCCATGCCCGCCAGTGCGTTGACGCTGTGCCCGTTGCCGCCCAGCAGCATGACCGAATGCAGGTTCTCGCGACGGCGCAGCAAGGTGGCCAGCAGCGCGAAGGCAAGCGCATTGGCCAGCCCCTTCATCATGTTGACCATGCCCGAGATGAGCGGCCCATCGGCCGGCCCCAGCTTCATCGTGGCCAGCATCAGCACCGGGATGACCACCATCGGCTCGCCAAAGACCTGAAGGGCCTGGATGGCGTAGAAATTGCCGCGCATCCATTCGGGCGACAGATGCGAGCCCCAGAAGGCCGACAGCCCCAGCAGCCCCATGCCGGCGGCCAGCACCCAGCGGCAATCGACCCGCGAGGTGTTGCAGATCGCCGCGGTCAAAGGCAGCAGCACCAGTTGCGGCAGCGCCACCATCAGCGCCACGGGGGCGATCTGTTCGGGGCGCTGGCCCTGCACTTCGGCCAGAAACGCCATGGGCAGTTCGGCCAGCAACCCGCACACCACCAGCGTTGCCACCAGCGTGAGCAGCGAAAAGGCGATGTTGCGATTGCCCCAGAACTGGATGCGGAAGAAGGGGCTGTGGTGGAACCATTCGTGCAGGATGAACAGCGCGAACAACACACCCCCCGCGCAGGTGAGGTGCACGATTAGCGGCGAGGCGAACCAGTCGAGCCGCTCGCCGTGATAGAGCACGGTGACCAGCAGCACGATGCCCGGCAACCCCAGCCCGAAGCCGCGCCAGTTGAACTGGGCAAAGCGTTCCAGATGCGAAGGGTCGCGCGGCAGGCCCCAGGCCATCATCGCCACGGCCAGCGTGCACAGCGGCACCGTTTCCCAGTACAGCCAGTGCCAGCCCATCTGCCCGAACAGCAGCGCCTCAAGCGGGCCGCCCAGATTGGGCCCAAAGGTGGCGCTCATGGCATAGCCGCCAATGCCGAACACGCGCAGGTGCGGCGGCAGATATTTGAGCATGACCGTCATCAGGATGGGCGGCAGGCAGCCCGAGGCCATCCCCTGCAAGGCGCGCAGGATGCACAGCGACACCATGTCGGGCATGAAGGGCGCGGGCAGCGAGAACAACGCCAGCGCGGCGGTGATGAAAATGGAGAAGCGGTAGATCGAGAAAGTGACGTAGAACCACGGCGTGAAGGCCATGGCCGCGATGTTGAACGCCTCGAAGGTCGAGGTGAACCAGGCGCCTTCGTCGTGGCCGAAGTGGCTGGCCCCGGCGATGTCGGACAGGCCGATTTCGGTGATATGCTCGTTAAAGCCGGCCACATGCACGGCTAGCAGGACGCCAAGGCAGCCCACCACCGTACGCAGGCCAAAAGGCGGAATGTACGAGGGCAGGGGGGGCGCTGCGAGCGGTGTGGGCGCTGGATTGTGCAGGTGCAGTTCCATGGGCGCGGCTTTTTTCATTGCTGCGCTGCAACGAAAACCGTCAGTAATGCCATGGCAGCCTTTCAGAATTGATGGCCCTGCGCGCTGTTTCCGGCGCTATGTGGCGTGCATGACCGGAGGACTGTATGCGCGGATATGACATGGACCTGCTGCGCTCGCTCAAGGTGCTGGTCGAGGAGCAGAGCGTGGTGGGCGCCGCGCGCCGCCTGCAGATGAGCGAGGCGACGATGAGCCGCAACCTGACCCGCCTGCGCGAGATCTTTGCCGACCCCATTCTGGTGCGCTCGGGGCGGGGGATGGTGGCCTCTTTCATGGCGCTTGCGCTGCGCGACCGGGTGCAGGCGCTGGTCAGCGATGCCGATGGGCTTCTCGAAGGCCCCGACATTGCGGTCATGGGCGAGATGTCGCGCAGCTTCACCATCCGCGCGAACGACCTGATCGTGGCCTCGGCGGCGGATCTGTTGATGGAGGTGTTCAACCGCGAGGCGCCGCGCTGCACGCTGATCTTTGCCCCCGAAACCGATGATATGGTCGAGGATGCGCTGCGCGGCGAGCAGGTCGACATCTATCTGGGCGCGACCGACTCGCTGCCGCCCGAGATCCGGCGCCAGACGCTGGGCCGGGTCCAAATGCGCTGCGTCGTGCGCGTCGATCACCCCATTTTCGAGGAAGGCATCTCGGCCGAGGCATTGACGCGCTACGACCACATCAGCGTATCGCGCAGGGGGCGTGCGCGCGGCCCGATCGACACGGCGCTGCGCCAGCAGGGCCTGAGCCGCCGGGTCACGCTGGTGGTGCCCACCTATCATGCGATGGTGGGAACGATGCGCGCCACCGACATGTTGCTGGCGCTGCCCGACATGGTCGTGCGCCGCCTGCCGCTCGAGGCGCTGGGGCTGGGGGTGTTCGATTTTCCTTTTCCGCTGCCGGTCATCGTGGGCTTTCAGGCCTGGCATCCGCGGTGGGACAATGATCCGTCGCACAAATGGCTGCGGCGCAACATCTTTCGCCTGCGCCGCGAGATTTATGGCGAAAGCTGACGGGATGTGGGGATTGCCCGGCGCGCGCCGGTTTGACGCCCGCGCCGGGCATGGCTAGTGCCGGCGCGATGATCGCCTTGCTCTCCCCCGCCAAGACGCTCGACTTCGAGCGCGAACTGCCCCCGCTGGGCCGCACGACGCCGCATTTCGCCAAAGAGGCGCTGGGGCTGGCGCAGTCGGCCCGCGACCTCTCGGCCGAGCAGTTGGGCAAGCTGATGCATATCTCGCCCAAGCTGGCGCAGCTCAATGTCGAGCGCTTCAACAGCTTTGCCGACCTGCCCGAGCGGCAGGCGCTGTTTGCCTTTGCGGGCGACGTGTATACCGGCTTCGAGGCGCACACGCTCGAGGAGGCCGGCGTTGCCTTTGCGCAGAACCATTTGCGCATGCTCTCGGGCCTGTACGGGCTGTTGCGCCCGCTCGACGCTATCCGGCCCTATCGGCTCGAGATGGGCACGCGCTGGGCGCCCAAGGAGCCTGCCGGGCACAAGAAGCTGACCGACTGGTGGGGCGCGCGCATCGCTAGCCTGCTGCTGGACGAGGTGGCGCAGGAAGGATCGGGCGTGGTGCTGAACCTGGCCAGCCAGGAGTATTTTGCCGCCGTTTCCGGGCAATTGCCGGGCCTGCGCGTGATCGAGGTCGAGTTTCGCGAGGCCAGCCCCGATGGTCCGCGCTTCATCAGCTTCCACGCCAAGCGCGCCCGGGGCATGATGGCCCGCTGGATGTGCGAGCACCACATTACCGACATTGACGCCATGCGCGGCTTCGACACCGATGGCTACCGCTTCGACGCGGCCGAGAGCGCGCCCGACCGCTGGCGCTTTACGCGCGGCTAGGGCGACAGACGGCCCCTTGCGGCCCTGTCACGACACATCGGCCATGAGCGAAACGTGCGCGGCAACCACGCGCCAGCCTTCGGGCAGGCGCACCCAGCTCTGGCTTTGCCGGCCGATTTTGGTGCTGCCCACGCGCTGGAACTCGACATTGGCGGTGGCGAAATCGGTGCCAAAGGTGGTGATTTCCATGCGGCGCACCACGCGCGGCGGCGATCCGCCCGCGCGGGTGCGACGGAACTGTGCGATCTCGCTTTGCCCATACAGGTTCTCGCCCACGCCAAAGCGGATGACCGCCTCGCTCGCCCAGAACATCGCGTCGAGCGCGGTCACGTCATTCTCGCCCAGCACCTGCTCGTAGCGTTCGACCAGGGCGGTGACTTCGGCAAGGGTGGCTGGGTCATTGATCTGCATGGCGGGCGCGTCCTGTGGCGGGCGGAATGGAGCGCTCATCCGATAGCAGGAG
>DATMUT010000269.1:0-2136 GCA_035563755.1 Novosphingobium sp. | reverse complement strand
GCCGCCGGTCCATTATGGCGACATTGCCGTGCTGGCCGTGCCCGATCGCGCGCCGGCCGATGCCGTGCCGGTGGCAACGCTGGCCGATGGCGGTAAGGTGGACGCAGCCCGCCTGCTGGGCGAGGATCTGGGCAAAGGCGTGGATGTGCCACGCGGCACGGCCGATGCGCCCGCCACGCTGACCTATGCCTATGCCGCGCCGCAGACCATGCGCAGCGCCAGCTTCTTCCTGCCCGGCGCCAAGGTGATGTTTGGCGGCCCGACCGTCGCCGCCAGCCTCGAGGCGAGCGACGATGGCAAGGCATGGCGCCCCGTGACCGATCTGGTGGCCGGCGAGGTGCCGCAGACGGTGGCCTTTGCCCCCACCACGGCGCGCTGGTTCCGCCTGGTGCTCAAGCCCTTGCCCTTTGCCATGTCGAACATGGGCACGCCGGCGGCCGGCATCGTTGCGCCCGACATGTTCGGTGCGCTCGCGGGGAACCCCAATGCGCCCTACAGCCTGCGCCAGTTCCGCCTCTCGGGCGAGGCGATGGTCGACCAGTTCGAGACCAAGGCGGGCTTCGCGCTGGCGATGGACTATTTCGCGCTGGGTCAGGTCAAGGATGGCGCCACCGGCCCCGCGCCCGCGCAGGTGCTCGACATCACCAGCCATATGCGCCCCGACGGCACGCTCGACTGGAAGGCGCCCGCGCTGCCCGGCGGCGGGCAGTGGCGCGTCATCCGCCTTGGCCATTCGCTGCTGGGCACCACCAACCACCCCGCCCCGCCCGAGGCGACCGGCCTTGAGGTCGACAAGTTCGACGGCGATGCGGTGCGCCGCTATCTCGAGCATTACCTGTCGATGTACCGCGATGCGGCGGGGCCGGGCATGCTGGGCGAGCATGGCGTGCGCGCGCTGCTGACCGATTCCATCGAGGTGGGCGCGGCCAACTGGACGCCGCGCATGGTCGAGCAGTTCAAGCGCCTGCGCGGCTATGATCCCACGCCATATCTGCCAACGCTGGCCGGCGTGCTGGTGGGCAGCCGGGCCGATGCCGACCGCTTCCTGTTCGACTGGCGCCGCACGCTGGGCGACCTGATGGCGTCCGAGCATTACGGCACCGTGGCAAAGATCGCCCATGCCAACGGCCTCAAGGTCTATGGCGAGGCGCTGGAGGACAAGCGCCCCAGCCTTGGCGATGACATGGCCATGCGCAGCCACACCGACGTGCCCATGTCGGCCATGTGGACCTTCCCGCAAGGCACGCAGGCCAACCCCAGCTACATTGCCGACATCAAGGGCGCGGCCAGCGTCGCGCATATCTATGGCCAGAACCTGGTCGCGGCCGAGAGCATGACCTCGGCGCTGAATTATTGGGGCGATTCGCCGCGCACGCTCAAGCATGTGATCGATCTGGAGTTCGTGACCGGCGTGAACCGCCCGGTGGTGCACACCAGCGTTCACCAGCCGGTGGATGACAAGGTGCCCGGCCTGTCGCTGCTGATCTTCGGCCAGTTCTTCAACCGGCACGAGGCGTGGGCGCCGCTGGCGCGCGCCTGGGTCGACTATATGGCGCGCAACGCCCTGCTGCTGCAAAAGGGGCGCAACGTGGCCGATGTGGGCTATTTCTATGGCGAAGAAGCGCCGCTGACGGGCCTGTATGGTCTGACGCCAGTGGCCGATGCGCCGCGCGCCCATGCCTATGACTTTGTGAACGCCGATGCGCTGGCCAATGCCCTGCGCAACGATGGCGCGGATCTGGCAACGCCGGGCGGGGCGCGTTACCGGGCGCTGTATCTGGGCGGTTCGGCGCGGCACATGACGCTGGCCACGCTGCGCCGCATTGCCGCGCTGGTGGATGGCGGGGCAACGGTTGTGGGGCTTGCCCCGCTGGGCGATCCGGGACTGACGGGGGAATTGGGCGCGGAGGATCGCGCCGCATATGCAGCGCTTGTGGCCCGTCTGTGGCCGGCCTCGGGCGAGGCGCAGGCAAGCAAGGGCAGGGTTATCGCCTCGGGCGACATCAATGCGGCGCTGGCACAGATGGGCGTTGCGCCAGACTTCCGCGCCGAAGGGGCAGGCGAGGGCGCCGACATTCCCTTCCTGCACCGCCGCTGGCAGGGGGGCGAGGACTATTTCCTCGTCAATCGCGGGCA
>DATMUT010000268.1:0-2800 GCA_035563755.1 Novosphingobium sp. | reverse complement strand
GAGATGGCAACAGGATTTGGCTGGGTGCAGGCCAAGCCGCCATGCAGCGTGGCCCCCTTTGCCGTCACGCCCGATGAGTTGGGCCAGCAGTGGCGCGACGGGCGGGTCTGCGCAGACCTGTATGTCGAATGGAACGGCGCGCGCTTTGGCCTCGTCAATGGCGAGGAAATGGGCTTTTCCTTCCCCGAACTGGTGGCCCATGCCGCGCGCACCCGCGATCTGGTCGCGGGCACGATCATCGGTTCGGGCACCGTCTCGAACGCGGAATATGCCACGCGCGGCTCGGCCTGCATTTCCGAGCGTCGCGCCATCGAGATGATCGCCGATGGCAAGCCTGCCACCTCCTTCATGGGTGACGGCGACCGCATTCGCATGGAGGCGCGCCTGACTGACGGCGCCACGCCGTTTGGGGCAATCGACCAGACTGTGAAGCTGGTATGACCGAGGCAACGGCAACCCTCCCCGTCGAGCAGGTGATCGGCCAGAGCGGCATTGCCGCCAGCGCCGATGGCCTGCGGCTCGACATGCGCCTGCCGTGGTATCGCTCGCTGCCGCTCTCGACCGTGCGGGTCGAGAGCGTGGCGATTGACGGCGCGGCCATCGACCTGTCGGACGCCTTGTTCGAACTCGACGGGCGCCGCTGGCCGCTGGCGGCGATCGAGGACGAGGTCGACAGCT
This sequence comes from Novosphingobium sp., assembly GCA_035563755.1. Classification (GTDB taxonomy): domain Bacteria; phylum Pseudomonadota; class Alphaproteobacteria; order Sphingomonadales; family Sphingomonadaceae; genus Novosphingobium. Next base: position 2,122 of record DATMUT010000268.1, on the reverse strand, counting down.
TCTGGTTCGTGCTCGACAGCGCCTTCCTGATCCTGCCGGGCGTGAACCTGGCCTCGGGCGAGACCCACGAGGTGTCGCTCACCATCGCGCTTTATCCGCCCTACATTCCCGGCATGAAGCGCGCCAATACGCAGACCGCCCGCCTGCGCGTGGCCTGAAGGAAACCCGAGATGACCATCGAGACCGGCGCGACGCTGTACGCCTTCACCAACGAATACGTCTCGCGCCGCTATTCCTTCGAGGACCTGCTGCGCGAGGTGGCCGCGCGCGGCCTTGGCCCCGGCATCGAGGTCATCGGCTTCCAGTCCATCCGCGGCTTTCCCGAGGTGGACGATGCCTTTGCCGACCGTTTTGCCCAGCTGGTGGCCGAACTGGGGCTGAAGCCTACCTCGCTCGGCATCAATTCGGACCGTTTCCTGCGCCCGGGGCAGCCCATCGCCGACGCGCACCTGCTGGAATATCACAAGCGGCAGATGCGCAGCGCGGCAAAGCTGGGCTTTCCCATCGTGCGCTATCAATATTCCACCCCGCCCGCGATGGTGGCCGACCTTGCGCCCTATGCCGAGGAGCTGGGCCTGCGCATGGGGCTCGAGGTGCATGCGCCCGCTCACCCCACCCACCCCATGGTGATGGCCTACCGCGAGGTGTACGAGAAGGTGAACTCGCCGGCGCTGGGCTGGATTCCCGACTTTGGCGGCACGGCCAGCCATATTCCCCCCAGCCTGATCGATGCGGCCCGCCAGCGCGGCGCGAACGAGGCGCTGATAAGCCTGCTGCGCGACATCTGGCCCGGCCCCGGCGCCAGCCACGAGAAGGCGGCGCGCCTGCGCGAACATGCCCTGCGCGATGGCCATGCGCCCGAGCATATTCAGGCCGTCAGCCTGGCCTTCTTCATCCTCTCGAACGGCGACCCCAAAAGCTGGGCTGAACTGGCCGACCGCACCATCCACATCCACGGCAAATTCTATGGCGTGACCGACGATCTGGTCGAGGAAGCGGTGGATTACGACACGATCCTGCCGATCTTCCGCGATGCCGGCACCAGTGCCACCATCGTTGCCGAATGGGAGGGCCATGCCTATTCCACCACCGATGCGTTCGATCAGGTGGACCGGTTCCAGCGGATGTGCCGGCGCATTCTGGCTGACTGATCCGGCTGGATTGCGGGCAGCCTCGCCGCCTGGCTCGCAATCTTCGGATATCGATGCCTAAAAGTTTCAAATATCTGATAAAAATAGATTTTTGCCCGCTTGTTAGGAGCGCGGCGGCCAACTACAAATGCGCGCCATGATCCGGGGGGTGAATGGCTGGGCAAAGTCCGGCAATCACGCTGCCGGACGATGTGCGGAGTGTGCATGAAGGTGGTGGTGAGGCGGGCAGAACTTGCGGCGGGCCGGGGGGCTGGCGTGTATCGGGCGCTTGCCGTTCCGGGGGTGCCGGTCGCAGCGCGCGCCTGCTTGCGCGCAACAGGTCCGGTGCCACGGGATGGGTAGTAGCATTGGCTATGGCGAAGCTCTGGCCGGAGAGCAACGCGCGCAGCCTGCGCGGCTGCTGCCCAGGCGCGGGCGTCCACGCGCGGACGATGCCGCGGGCATAACCGACAGGCTGGTCGAGAGCGCCTGGCAGGTGTTGCTCGAATTCGGGCCAGACCATTTCTCGCTTGAGCGCATGGCGCAGGCGGTCCGTGCCAGCAAGCAGACGATCTATGCCCGTTTTGGCGGCAAGGCAGACCTGCTGCGCGCCGTGCTCGACAGCAGGCTGCGATATGGTGTGGCTGAACTGAGCCGTCTGGCCGATCTGCCCACGCCCGAAGAGGCCTTTTACGATCTGGCCTTTCGCGCCGCGATTGCCTTTAGCGAACCTGAAGCGCGGATGCTCGACAGGCTGATCGACTGGGTCGATGCAAACCAGACGGAAACGCCGGCGGTTTCGATCCGTCCGCATGTGGCCGAACAGTTTCTCAAGCCGCTGCACGACGGGCTGGTGCTGGCCGGCACACGCTGGGGGCTGGTGGTCGACGCGCCCGAACGTGCTGCGCGCCACTGGCTCGATTGCATGATCGGCCATGTGCGCGGGCCGGTGTTGCCGGTCGCAGCGCACAGGGCATGGGCGCTCGATTTTA
>DATMUT010000267.1:0-2380 GCA_035563755.1 Novosphingobium sp. | reverse complement strand
TCCTTGCGGATATCGAAGAAGAAGGCCGACAGGTCCTCGTTGCAGAAATCGACCAGCGCGCGAACATAGGCGTTAAAGTCGAAATCGGCCGTTGCCTGGCGCAGCGTCGCGTCCAGCTGCCCCAGCAGGGCCAGCACATAGCGCTCCAGCTCGGGCATCTCCTCGACCGCCACCGTCTCGCTTTCGCCAAACCCGTCGAGCGCGCCCAGCAGGTAGCGGAAGGTGTTGCGCAGCTTGCGATACTGGTCGGCAATGCCCTTCAGGATCTCGTCGCCAATGCGGTGGTCCTCGGTGTAATCGACCGAAAGCGCCCACAGGCGGATGATGTCGGCGCCATAGGTTTCCATGACCTTGAGCGGGTCGATGGTGTTGCCCAGCGACTTCGACATCTTGAAGCCCTTGGCATCCATGGTGAAGCCGTGGGTCAGCACCGCCTTGTAGGGCGCATGGCCGCGCGTGGCGCAGGCCTCGAGCAGCGAGGACTGGAACCAGCCGCGATGCTGGTCGCTGCCTTCAAGGTAGAGGTCGGCATGCGGGCCGGTGTAGCCTTCGGGGCGCAGCAGGTCGGGCCACTTGCCCGATTCCAGCACGAAGGCATGAGTGCTGCCCGAATCGAACCACACGTCGAGAATGTCGGTGACGCGCTCGTAATCCTCGGCGCGATAGTCGGCGCCCAGATATTCCTGCGCGCGCGCGTCTTCCCAGGCATCCACGCCCTGCTCGGCAATGCCGGCGATGATGCGGGCGTTGACCGCCGGGTCGTTCAGATACTGCCCCGTCTTGCGGTCGACGAACAGCGTGATCGGCACGCCCCAGGCGCGCTGGCGGCTCAGCACCCAGTCGGGGCGGCCTTCGACCATGGCGCCAATGCGGTTGCGGCCCTTTTCAGGCACGAAGCGCGTGTCGGCAATGGCCTGCATGGCCTTTTCGCGCAGGGTAGGGGCGCCGTCGCTGGTCCGGTCCATCGGCACGAACCACTGCGGCGTGCAGCGGAACACCACCTTGGCCTTCGAGCGCCACGAGTGCGGATAGGAATGCTTGTAGTCGGCCGAGGCCGCCAGCAACCCGCCGGCATCACGCAGAGCGGTGCAGATCGGCCCCTCGGGCGCGTTCAGCTTGGGGTTGATGACCGAGAGCGTCTCGCCGCCCACCCATGCCCAGTCGGCGCGATAGCGGCCATCGGCCTCGACCGGGAAGACCGGATCGATGCCATGGGCCTTGCACAGCAGGAAGTCGTCCTCGCCGTGGTCGGGGGCCATGTGGACAAGGCCGGTGCCGCTCTCGGTGGTGACGAAATCGCCCGACAGGAACGGGCGCGGACGGTTCAGGAACGCGCTGTCGGGGAAGGCGGTGGCCATCGGGTGGCGGGCGATGGTGCCGGCCAGCTCTGCGCCCTTGAAGGTGCCCAGCGCGTGTTCGGCCATGTCGATGCCGGTGGTCAGCCCCTCGGGGTGCGGGCCAAGGCCGGTGCGGGCCAGGAAATGGCCCAGCAGGTCGACCGCGACCAGGAAACGCCGGCCATCATCGGCGCGGTAAAGGTGGTAGTCGACCTCGGGCCCATAGGCCAAGGCCTGATTGGCCGGAATCGTCCAGGGCGTGGTGGTCCAGATCACCGCATGGGCGCCCACCAGCTCGGCAATCGGCGACTGGGTGATCTCGAAGCCCACGTCAATCTGGGTCGAGGTGATGTCCTCATACTCGACCTCGGCCTCGGCCAGCGCGGTCTTTTCCACCGGCGACCACATCACCGGCTTGGCGCCGCGATACAGCTGCCCGCTGGCGGCAAACTTGAGCAATTCGGTCACGATGGTCGCCTCGGCGGCGAAATCCATCGTCAGATAGGGGTTGTCCCAGTCGGCGTTCACGCCCAGGCGCTTCAACTGCTCGCGCTGCGCATCGACCCACTGGCGGGCATAGGCGCGGCATTCGGCGCGGAATTCCTTGGCCGGAACTTCGTCCTTGTTGCGCTTCTTCTTGCGGTACTCTTCCTCGATCTTCCATTCGATGGGCAGGCCGTGGCAGTCCCAGCCGGGCACATAGGGCGCGTCCTTGCCCAGCAGCGACTGGGTGCGCACCACCATGTCCTTGAGGATATGGTTCAGCGCGTGGCCGATGTGCATGTTGCCGTTCGCATAGGGCGGGCCGTCATGCAGGATGAACTTTTCGCGCCCCGACCGCGCGTCGCGCAATTGGCGGTACAAATCCTGCTCGGCCCACGATTTCAGAATGCCCGGCTCCTTCTGGGGGAGGCCGGCCTTCATGGGGAAATCGGTCTTCGGCAGGAAGACGGTGCTGCGATAGTCGCGTTTTTCGGTCATGGCGGCGCGTGCCTTAGCGTCTGCCGCGGATTCCTGCAAATGGCGAAGGGGGGTAGGGCCTC
>DATMUT010000266.1:0-6038 GCA_035563755.1 Novosphingobium sp. | reverse complement strand
CGATTGCCGCCGCCCGCCACTAAGCCGCCTGTTCCCGCGCCGCATCGCCAGCGGCAGGGTGCCGCTCAACGCCCCTCGCCGCGGGCGCGGCTTTGCGCCAAGGGGCATTTGCGCTAAAGGGCAGTTCCTATGGCTGTGCTCCCCTTTCGTCCCACCCCCTTCTTCGCCAACAAGAACAAGGCATTCTGGCGTTTGCAGGTGCTGGGCTGGACCGGCGCGATGGTCATGCGCTCGATGTCGAGCGTGGCCAACGGGCAGCCGGCCTCGTTCCTTGTTCTGGTGCTCATCGCCACGATCACGGGCTTTTCGCTCTCGCTCATCATGGCGGTGATCTATCACCAGCTGATCGGCCTGCGCCCGCTGCTGACATGGGGGATCACGGCGCTGGTGCTGCCGGTGGCGGTCTCGCTCTATGCCTTCATGGATGGCTGGGTGATCGCGCTGTACCGGCCCGACAATGGCAGCAGTTTCGCGCAATTGTTCATTGGCGTGTTCTATCTGGATGCCACGCTGCTCGGCGCTTGGTCGGCGCTGTATTACGCGATCAACTTCTTCCTGCGGATCGAGGAGCAGAACGACCAGTTGCTGCGGCTCGAATCGCAGGCCACCAGCGCGCAGCTGGCCATGCTGCGCTATCAGCTCAACCCGCATTTCCTGTTCAACACGCTCAATTCCATCTCGACGCTGGTGCTGCTCAAGCAAACCGAGCCGGCCAATGCCATGCTCACGCGGCTGTCGTCTTTCCTGCGCTATACGCTGGTGAACGAGGCCCATGCCCGCGTGACCGTGGCGCAGGAGGTCGAGACGCTGCAGCTCTATCTCGACATCGAACGGATGCGCTTTGAGGAGCGGCTGCGCACCACTTTCCGCCTCGAGGATGGCTGCGACGAGGGGCTGCTGCCCTCGCTGCTGCTGCAGCCGCTGGTCGAGAATGCCATCAAATATGCCGTGAGCCCGCAGGAATCGGGGGCCGAAATCACCATTGCGGTGCAGAACATCGGGCAGAACCTGCGCATTACCGTGTCCGACACCGGCCCCGGCATGCAGGACGCCGGCACCGAGAATCGCCTGTCGGGCATGCATTTCGATGGCGGCGAGCCGGTGTCGACCGGCGTCGGGCTGGCCAATATCCGCGACCGGCTGGTGCAGGCCTATGGTGCGAACCATCGCTTTGAAACCTATGAGCCGCCAGAGGGTGGCTTTGCCGTGACGATCGAGATACCCTTTGAGCGGCGCGAGGACGAACGGGCGCAGGCCATGACGGGCGAAACGCTTTCCGTCATGCCCCGTTCAGGTGGAATGCGCTGAATGCTTGGGCCTGATACCCCAAGGGCCCCTATACAGGACTGACACGCATGACCATCCGCACCATCCTTGTCGATGACGAGAAACTGGCCATTCAGGGCCTGCAACTGCGGCTGGAGAAATTCCCCGACGTCGAGATCATCGACACCTGCAACAACGGCCGCGAGGCGATCCGCAAGATCAAGACCGAAAAGCCCGATCTGGTGTTCCTCGACATCCAGATGCCCGGCTTCGACGGCTTCTCGGTTGTGAAGGGCGTGATGGAGATCGAGCCGCCGCTGTTCGTCTTTGTCACCGCCTATCAGGAACATGCCGTGCGCGCCTTCGAGGCCAATGCGGTGAATTACCTGATGAAGCCGGTGGACGAGGACAAGCTGGCCGACACGCTCGACCGGGTGCGCCAGCGCCTGGCCGACAAGCGCAGCGCCGAGGAGGCCGAGAAGCTGAAATCGGTGCTGGCCGAAGTGGCGCCCGACGCGATGGACACGCTCGAGGAAGAGCCGGTCGATGCCGCCGCCGGCCGCTTTGAAAAGATGCTCAACATCAAGGACCGGGGGCAGATCTTCCGCGTCGATGTCGATTCGATCGAGCATATCGAGGCTGCGGGCGACTATATGTGCATCCGCACCGCCGACAATTCGCTGATCCTGCGCGAAACGATGAAGGATCTGGAGCGCCGCCTCGACCCGCGCGTGTTCCAGCGGGTGCACCGTTCGACCATCGTCAACCTGAACCAGGTGCGCCAGGTCAAGCCGCACACCAATGGCGAATGCTTCCTGGTGCTGGAATCGGGCGCGCAGGTAAAGGTCTCGCGTTCGTACCGCGATGTGGTGGCGCGCTTCGTGCACTGAAAACAGGGATTGATGCGAGGGGCTTGGCCCCTCGCGCTCCCGTTTCCTTTTGGCGCGATGGCCGCAAGGCCAGTGCTGGCCGCGGAGCGGCTTTCAACGCCGGCGCCGACGCGGCCTTGCGCAAGGTGGCCATAAACCACCAACCCAGACATTATCGGGAGCGCGAGGGACTGGTCCCTCGCATCTTCAATTGTCCTTCAATCCCCCCTATAGCCCCTTCATGACCATCACGCCTGTCGATTTCGCCCCGCCCGCCTTCGAACTGGCCAGCTTCGAACTGCCCGGTTTCAACCTGGCCGCCTTCGTCTCCTCCACCCTGGCCGAGGATCTGGGCGAGGGCCTGCCCGGCGGCGGGCGCGATGTGACGAGCGAGAGCGTGATCCCGGCCGACGCCCGCTTCGAGGGCGTGATGGACAGCCGCGACGCGATCACCGTGGCCGGCCTGCCGATCGCCGCAGCCTTCTTTCGCCACCTTGACCCCGATGCGCAAATCGAACTGCTGGTGGCCGATGGCGACCGCGTGGCGCCCGGCACGCATCTCATGCGCATCACCGGCAATGCCCGCGCCATGCTCACGGCCGAGCGCAGCGCGCTCAACACCGTGCAGCACCTCTCGGGCATCGCCACCATGACGCGCGAATATGTCGACGCGATCGAGGCTTTCGGGGGCCAGACGAGCGCCCGCCTGCTCGACACGCGCAAGACCATTCCGGGCCTGCGCTTCCTCGAGAAATACGCCACCCGCATGGGCGGCGCGCAGAATCACCGCATGGGCCTGTGGGACGCGGCGATGATCAAGGACAATCACGTGGCGGTGGCCGGCGGCATAGGCCAGGCGGTGGGCAGCGCCAAGGCGGCAGGCGTCGCGTGGATCATCTGCGAGGTTGACCGGCTCGACCAGATCGAACCGGCCATCGCGGCCGGCGCGAATCACCTGCTGCTCGACAATATGGGGCCGGACATGCTGGCGCAGGCCGTGGCCATCGTCGCCGGGCGCGTGCCTTGCGAGGCCAGCGGCGGCGTGCGGCTCGACACGATTGGCGCGATCGCGGCCAGCGGGGTCGATTACGTCTCGGTGGGGCGCCTGACGCAAAGCGCGCCGGCGGCCGACATCGGGCTGGATTTCGCGCCGCTCTAACCGCGCCTGTCGCGGAAGAAATCGCGCAGCAGGCCGGCCGCCTCGCCCTCGCCCATGCCGCTATAGACCTCGGGCGCATGCAGGCATTGCGGGTGGTCGAACACCCGCGCGCCATGCTCGACCGCGCCGCCCTTGGGGTCGCTGGCGGCGTAATACAGGCGAGCAATGCGCGCGTGGGCAATGGCGCCAGCGCACATCGGGCAAGGCTCGAGCGTGACCCACAGCTCGCATTCGCCCAGCCGCTCGTTGCCCAGCGCATGGGCCGCGGCGCGAATCGCCAGCACTTCGGCATGGGCAGTCGGGTCGCAAAGCCTGCGCGGTGCGTTGTGGGCGGCGGCAATCACCTGCCCTTTGTGCACCACCACCGCGCCAATGGGCACTTCGCCGGCAAGAGCCGCCGCGCGCGCTTGCGCCAGCGCCTGCGCCATGGGAAAGGGAAGCGGCCATTGCGTCATGCCCCCCGATAGGATGCGGGCAGCGCCACCGCAAGGGCGCGCCCCGGCAACGTCTCGGGCCGATCACGGCGCTGGGAACTTGACCTTTCCTGCCCGAATCGCTATGCGCGCGCCTTCATCCGGCAACGGTAACGAATTTTCGAGAGCGAGAAGCCCATGTCCCGTATTTGCGAACTGACCGGCAAGGGCCGCCAGGTCGGCAACAATGTCAGCCACGCCAACAACAAGACCAAGCGCGTGTTCCTGCCCAACCTGCAGAACGTCACGCTTCTGTCGGACGGTCTGGAGCGCAGCTTCAAGTTCCGCGTGTCGACCCACGGTCTGCGCTCGGTCGAGCACGTCGGTGGCCTCGACAACTGGCTGCTGAAGACGGCCGATACCAAGCTGAGCCCGCGCGCCGTCAAGGTGAAGCGTGAGCTGGCCAAGAAGGCTGCTGCCCTCGCCGCCTGATAGGGCGCTGCAAGGCAACGAAAAAGGCCCGGTGGACGCAAACCACCGGGCCTTTTCGTGTGCGTGGCCCAGATAGGCCCCGCCACGGCGCTCACGACCGCGCCCAAAGGCAAAGATGGCGCGCGAGGGGCCAGCCCCCGCGCGCCAATCCTTACTTGCCCGCCTTCAGGCTGGCGTCGCGAATCGCGCGGAACTCGTCGCCCTGGTGCCAGTTGGGCCAGTCGCGCCCGGTCGCCAGCATGCGGCCCAGCGTGTAGTACATGCCCACATCCTGCGTGATGCCGCCCCAGTTCCAGCTGGCCGAATAGGTGTCGCTGGGCTGGTGATAGCGGTGCTCGGTGTAATCCTCGCTGGCAGCCGCGCCCGCCGCCTTGCCGCCTTCGAACAGGTCTGGCCCGCGCGACAGGTCGAACATGGGCACGCCGCGCTTGGCCAGGCTGAAGTGGTCCGAGCGGTAATAGTGCCCACGCTCGGGATGGTCCTCGCTGCCTTCGGTCAGGCCGCGCGCGGCCAGCACCTGCCGGAACAGGCCCGTCAGCTCCGACTTGTCGCCCCCGGTCATGGCGTAATCATGCGAGCGCCCGCCCGGCAGCAGCGCGTCCATGTTCACCCCGCCCACCGTCCGCGCCAGCGGATAAAGCGGGTGCTGTGCGTAATACTCGCTGCCCAGCAGGCCCGATTCCTCGAGCGTGAGCGCCACGAAGACCTGACTGCGCGGCGCAGGGCCAGCGGCCACATTGGCCTTGGCCAGCGCCATCAGCGCGGCAACGCCCGTCGCATTGTCGACCGCGCCGTGGCAGATGCCCGCCGAACCCTTCACCTCGGGCACGCAGTGGCCCAGATGGTCCCAATGCGCCGAATAGAGCACATATTCGCCCGGCCGGCCCCGGCCCGGCAAAATGCCCACCACATTGTGCGACACCGAACGGCGGATGGCCGTGTCGAAACCATAGGTGGCCTTGGCCCCCAGCGGCACGGCGTGGAACCCCTTGCGCCCGGCGGCGGCCACCAGCGCTGCATAATCCTGCCCGGCATCGGCAAAGATGGTGCGCGCGGCCTGCTGGCTGATCCAGCCGTCGGCCTCGGTTTCGCCCATGCCGTGGTCGGGGGTGGCCACGCGATATTGCGGGCCGGACCAGCTCGACTGCACCACGTTCCAGCCATAGGCCGCCGGGAAGGTGTCGTGGATGATGAGCGCGGCCTTGGCGCCCTGCCTTGCCGCTTCCTCGAACTTGTAGGTCCAGCGGCCGTAATAGGTCATGCGCCGGCCCTTGAAGAGGCCCTCTTCGCTTTCCTGCGCATAATCGGGGTCGTTCACCAGAATGACTGCCACCTTGCCGTGCATGTCGGTGCCGGCATAGTCGTTCCAGCCCAGCTCGGGCGCGTTGATACCATAGCCCACGAACACAAGGTCGGCCTGGTCGATGCGGGTCTGGGGCACTTCGCGGAAGCTGACCGAAACATAGTCGCTGCCATAGGCAAAGCTGTGCGCGCCAACGGTGAGCGGGGTGTGCTGCGTGGCGGTCAGCTCGACGGTGGGCACGGTCTGCAACCAGCCGCCCTTCTCGCCGCCCGGTTTCAGACCCACCGCCTTCATGCGCGCGACGATATAGTCGAGCACTTTCGGCTCGACCGGGGTCGACGGCCCGCGCCCCTCATAGGCGTCAGACGACAGCGTCTGGACGATGCCCTTCATCAGCGGCACGTCGAAAGCCGGCGCGGCAGGCACGGCCTGCGCGGCCAGCGCCACCGTTGCCACGCCACCAAACATCGCGGCCAGCGCCGCCCCCAGCATCACACGCTTCATTTCGTTTCTCCTGCACGGGCCAGCCCGCGGGC
>DATMUT010000265.1:0-2203 GCA_035563755.1 Novosphingobium sp. | reverse complement strand
GCTGGATGTCGCGGTGCGCGACGGGCGGATCAAGCCGGGCGATGTTGTTCTGCTCGAGGCGATGGGTGGCGGGTTCACCTGGGGCGCTTGCCTGCTGCGCGTCTGAAGGCGGCTTTTGGCCGGCGAGGGTCGGGCGGGGGCTTTGAGCCTGCGCCGCTCGCTTGGTTTTTTTAATGCTATCCGGGCAGTTATCGCGCGGATGGTATTGTCTTTTCGCCAGAATTTGCTATCGATCTGAGTCGGGAGGGTCGCCATTTTTTGGGCAAGGGGGCTACATGCGCTCCATGAGTACGCTTACGCGTGCCGATCTGGCAGAAGCAATGAATCGCAAGCTTGGGCTGTCGCGATCGGAGTCACTCGAGATGGTGGAATCCATTCTCGATCTGATGTCCGATGCTCTGGCCGAGGGCGAAAACGTCAAGATATCCGGTTTTGGAACATTCCTCTTGCGCGACAAAACCGAGCGCGTGGGCCGCAACCCCAAGACCGGGGTCGAGGTTCCGATCACGCCGCGCCGGGTGCTGACATTTCGCGCCAGCCAAATGCTCAAGGACCGCGTTGCCGGCGCCTGATGCGGGCATGTGTCTAGATGAGCCAGTATCCGGTCGATCACGTGGTTGGGAACGCCCAGTCATCGCCATCCTTGCCCGACGTTGCCTGCATGCAGGCAGCGCAGGGTGAGGATGGTCTTGACCACGCGGCCCCAAACCCGCCTCATGCCGATACAGGCAAGGCCGCCGACGCCTTTCGCACGATTGGCGAGGTGTCGAATAGCCTTGGCATAAGGGCGCATGTGCTGCGCTATTGGGAAGAGCAGTTTCCCATGCTTCGCCCGCTGAAAAGGGCGGGGGGGCGACGCTATTACCGGCCCGAGGATATGGCGCTGGTCTCGACGATCGACCGACTGGTGCATCGCGAGGGCTACACGCTACGTGGTGCGCGCGCCTGGCTGGAAAGCGAGGCCAAGGCCGCGCGGGCCACTGCCAGAGCGCAAAAGCATGCCGAGCCTGCGCCACAGCCGGCCGTAATGGCGCCTGTGGTTGCGGCCGGCCCTGACCGCGCAGAGGCGTTGATCGAGGGCTTGATGGCGATCCGCGCCCGGTTGCAGCGCGCGGTCGATACCGACCGCTAGGCGCTTTCGGCAAGCGTGCTGCCGTTCAGGTAAAACGCTCCGGCCCCAGCGCCGGGTCGAGGTCGCGCGGGCGCATCAGGTGCACCAGCCTTGCGCTGCCTTCGGTCACATCGGCCCAGCGGTTCACATCGATTTGCATCACCGCAAAGGCGGCGGTGGGGAATTTGACCTCGACGACATCGCGCAGCGGGCACGATCCGTCATCTGGCACCAGGTCGAAGATCAGGTCCTCAAGCCCCGGATTATGCCCGACAATCAGCAGCGATTCATGCGCGTCATTCTGTTCGCGCACCACATCGAGCAGCGTGGCCGAGCTGGCCAGATACAGCCGCCGCTCCCAGTTGACCGCAAAGCTGCGCCCCGCGTCCAGCCCTGCGCCATTGGCGGCCAGCTCGATGGTCTGCGCGCTGCGCACCGCCGGCGAGGCAATGATGCGATGCCAGGCCAGCGCGTTGCGCACGCCATAGTCGCGAATGTGGCGGCCCATCAGCGGCGCGCCTTTCAGGCCTCGCTGGTTCAGCGGCCGATCGAAATCGCGCGCGCGCGGATCGGCCCAGTCGGACTTGGCATGGCGGAAAAGGCCCAGGGTTTTCATAAGCTCATTTCATTTGCGCGGTGTGATCGGGGATCGTGATCGGAAGTCTCGATCAGCGATCGGGAAAACTCGGCTCGGTATTTGCTGAAACACCCGCGCGCACCCGTTGTAAAGCCTCGTCGAGCGTAAGGCGATGCACCGGCGCGCCCGGCGGGAAGGCGGACAGCAGGCGGCTGGGGAAAGCCGCCGACAGCACGACGAAATGCCCTTTGTCGCCGCGCCCGCGGATGAGCCGGCCAAAGGCCTGCGCCAGACGGGCGCGGATGATGCGGTCGTCATGCGCCTGCCCGCCATCGGGATGGTGCGCGCGGCGCGCCCGGTGCAGGATCGACGGCTTGGGCCATGGCACCTGCTCCATCACCACCAGCCGCAGCGAGTCGCCCGGCACATCGACCCCGTCGCGCAGCGCATCGGTGCCCAGCAGCGATGCGCGCGGATCGTCGCGGAAGATGTCGACCAGCGTGCCCGTGTCGATC
>DATMUT010000264.1:0-3607 GCA_035563755.1 Novosphingobium sp. | reverse complement strand
CCGCAAGCGGTGTGCGGTGTGTTTGACGAATTCGACACATCGATCGGGCGGATAGACCGCGACGCGGCACCGATCTGGCTGGTCGCGCAGGCCATGCGCGACCCCGGCAACCTGGGAACCATGTTGCGCACGGGCGATGCGATTGGCGCCGGCGGCCTGATCCTGCTCGATGATTGCGTCGATCCGTTCTCGGTCGAGGCGGTGCGTGCCAGCATGGGGGCCATCTTCACGCAGCGGCTGGCCACTGCGCGGTGGGACGAATTTGTCGCATGGCTGCGCTCTGGCCCGGGACAATTGGTGGCGGCATCGCTGCGCGATTCGCAGCCCTATCGCCGCGCACCCTATGCGGCGCCGTGCTTTGTCATGGTGGGCAACGAATCGCGTGGGCTGCCCGAGGAATATGAACTGGCCTGCGACCTGCGCGTGACCATGCCCATGCTGGGCCGCGCCGACAGCCTGAACGCGGCCGTAGCAGGCGCAGTGCTAGGCTACGAAGTGCTGGCCGCCCTCAGGCCGGAATAACCATTAGGGCGGCCCGGGCGCTTCACTCCTGGGCAGGCAGGGCAAGGGCCGGTTCGGCTGCCGGATCGCCATAGCGCGGCGCGGTCTCGACAAGCGGCACCTCTTCGCCAATCTCGCGCTTGCCAATCTTGATGTGCTTCTCGGCCAAACGGCGAGCACGGCTCATCACGTGCCCGTCATATGTGCGGGCGAAATCATTGAAGCTGTTGACGGCGCGCCCCAGATGCGTGCCCATTTTCATCATGTCGTCCTGGGTCTTGGCCAGGCTGTCATACAGCGAGGCCCCCAGCGCGCCGATTTCGCGCGCTTCCTTCTCGAGCCCGACCTGATGCCAGACCTGCGCCACGGTGCGCGCAATCGCAACCAGATTGGTAGGACTTGCCAGCAAAACCTTGCGTTCAAAGGCAAAGTTCCAAATATCACGATCATATTCCAGAGCTGCGGCAATGAAATGCTCGCCCGGCACGAACATCAGCACATAGTCGGGTGCCGCTTCGAACTGGCTCTGGTAACTCTTGCCGGCCAAGGTCTGGATATGCGCCCGCATCGAGGCGACATGCGCCTTGAGCGCCAGATCGCGGGCGCCCTCATCCTGCGCCTCGAACGCTTCCTGATAGGCATTGAGCGACACCTTGGCGTCGATCACCAACTGCTTGCGGCCGGGAATGTTCACGATAGCATCAGGGCGCAGGCGGCCGTCGTCGGTCTCGACCGACTGTTCAGTCACGAAATCGGTATGTTCCGACAGGCCGCATTGCTCGAGCACATTGCGCAACTGCTGCTCGCCCCAGCGCCCGCGGGCCTTGGGCGCATTACGCAGCGAATTGCCCAGCCGCATCGCCTCGGCCCGCACGGCTTCCTGCCCGGCGCGCATCTGCTCGATCTGGCCCAGCAGTTGCCCGAAGGCATCCACGCGCCGCGCTTCCAGCGCCTGCACCTGCTCCTCGTATCGGTGCAGCCGCTCGCTTACCGGCGCCAGGACAGTATGAATGCGCTCGGCATTGGTCTTTTCGCTTTCGGCAAAGCGAGCCTCGGCCCGGGCCAGAAAGCTCTCCTGCGCCTGCTCGAGCACACGGGCGCCGGCGCGCTCGAACTCGGCCTGCAAACGCGCCTGCGATTCGAGCAGCAACCGCTGCTGTTCTTCAAAATGGGCGGCATTGGCCTGGAATTTGGCCAGTTGCGCACGCAGATCCTCGCGCTGGGCGGCGGCCTGCGCCAGATCGCGGGCCAGATCATCGGCCCGCGCGGCCCTTTCGCTCATTGCCGCCAGATCGCGAATCGCGGCGCGAAACCGTTCCTCGGTCTCGCGCCCCTCGCGCTCGCGGGTTTCGGCGCGCAGCCGCCATTCGGCCACACCGCGCGCCCACAGGAACCAGCCCAACGCCAGCCCGGCGGCCAAACCCAAAATCACGCAAAACACAGGCAAAAGCGAATTCACGGCCACCCTTTCAAGAACGTACCGTGAACGTATCGCAATCTGTCGGGCGGTTCAACCCCGCCCGGGCCACATCACGCGACCTTGCGCGCCTTTTCCAGCTTTTTCAGCGCCATGTTACGCTTCAGGCGCGAGAGGTGATCGATGAACAGGATACCCTCGAGATGGTCGATCTCGTGCTGGATGCAGGTGGCCAGCAGGCCCTCCATCGCTTCCTCGTGCACCGCGCCGTCCACATCCTGCCAGCGCAGGCGGCAAGCGGCCGGGCGCTCGACCTCGGCGAAGATGTCGGGCACCGACAGGCACCCTTCCTGATAGACCGAATGCTCCTCGGACGGATCGAGAATCTCGGGGTTGATGAAAACCCGCGGGTCCTTCTTGACCGGGCGATGCTCGTGGCCACAGCCGTGATCGTCGCATTGCTCGGGCTCGGCATCCATGTCCGGCTCCTGCAGGTCGACCACGACCACGCGCACCGGCTCGCCAATCTGGATCGCGGCCAGGCCAATGCCGGGCGCGTCATACATCGTCTCGAACATGTCGGCGACAAGGGTCTTGAGCGCCTCGTCGAACACGGTGACGGGCACGGAAATCTGCTTCAGGCGCGCATCGGGCGCCTCGATGATCGGACGGATAGACATGGAGGTGAAATAATCGCAGCGGCCCCGGTGCGCAAGGGCGCGCTGGGCAAGGTTTGCGCGGTTTTTGTGGTCAGGGTGAAAGACGCAATGGCGGCGGGCGAGCGCCCTAGCCCACCGGCCGCCGTGCCCGCAGCGCCTGCGCCAGCGTCCCCTCGTCGAGATAATCGAGCTCGCCGCCCACCGGCAGGCCATGCGCCAGCTGCGTCACCCGCACCGGCATGCCTTCCAGCCTTTCAGCGATATAATGCGCCGTGGTCTGCCCTTCGAGCGTGGCGTTCATCGCCAGCACCACCTCGTCGACGCCGCCGCCCTGTACCCGTTCGAGCAGCGGGATGATCGCCAGATCCTCGGGCCGCACACCGTCGAGCGCCGACAGACGCCCGCCCAGCACGTGGTAGCGCCCGGTGAACAGCCGCGCCCGGTCGAGCGCCCACAGATCGGCCACATCCTCGACCACGCAGATCGAACGCGCATCGCGGCGCGGGTCGGCGCAGATCGCGCAAGGGTCGGACGTATCGACATTACCGCAGACATGGCACTCAACCAGCCGGTCGCGCAGCACGGCCAGCGCGTCGAGCAACTGCACCAGCGCCCCCTCGCGGCGCTTGATCAGCCACAACACGGCCCGGCGCGCGCTGCGCGGCCCCAGCCCCGGCAGGCGCGACAATGCGCCGGCCAATGTCTCGATCTCTTGCGATGCCATGTCGTGCCAGATAGGGCGATGCGCGCAAAAGGCAAAGGGCAACACATGCGTATCGTCTATATGGGCACCCCCGAATTCGCCGTGCCGGCGCTCGACGCGCTGGTGGCGGCCGGGCATCAGGTGGTGGCCGTCTACAGCCAGCCCCCTCGCCCGGGCGGGCGGCGCGGGCGCGAACTGACGCCGGGGCCGGTACACAGGCGCGCGCAGGAACTGGGTATCGAGGTCCGCCATCCGCTCTCGCTGAAGGGCACGGTGGAACAGGCCGACTTTGCCGCGCTGGGCGCCGATATTGCGGTGGTGGCCGCC
>DATMUT010000263.1:0-2772 GCA_035563755.1 Novosphingobium sp. | reverse complement strand
CGATCACCCGGCTGGTATCGACGCCGGCGTAATCGTCCTCGTCCTCATCCTCGGCCTCGAGCCAGGGCAGGCGATCGCGCTCCTGCAATTCAAGCGTATCGTCGGGGGCATGCTGACCGTGGCCGGCCCCCGCCTCGCGGTCGAACTCGGCCTGCGTCTCGTCGGCCCAGCTGCGGGCGCGGCCCAGCAGATCGCGCACACCGGCCTGCGCCTGTTCGGGCACATGCCCACCCAGCGCATCGCCCATGCCATTGCCCGAGCCGTTCAGGGTCACGCCCCCAGCCAGCCCGCCGCTGGTGCCGCTTCCGCCGAAAATATCGGTACGACCGCCCTCGCCATCAGCCATGGCTCACATTTCCTCCACCGCTGCCACGCCCAGCAGGGCAAGGCCGTTGCGGATAACCTGCCCTATTTGCGCAGCAAGGAAAAGACGCGCCGCCGTAAGGCTCGCGTTTTCCGAGACAATAAAGCGCTTTTCTGGACGATCATTGCCCAGATTGTAGTAAGAATGGAAAGCAGCCGCCACATCGCCCAGGAAAAACGCGACGCGATGCGGCTCGCGCGCGGCCGCTGCCGCCTCGACCAGACGCGGGAACTGCGCCAGCAGGCGGATCAGCTCCACCTCTTCCTCGCCCAGCAGGTCAAGATGCTCGGCCGAAGGCGCGAAGCCCTCGTCGGCGCCCTTCTTCAGGTTGCGGCAGATGCGGGCATGGGCATACTGCACGTAGAAAACCGGGTTTTCCTTCTTGGCGGCCACAACCTCGGCAAAGTCGAAGTCCATCATCGCGTCGGGCTTGCGGGTCAGCATGGTGAAGCGCACCACATCCTTGCCCACTTCGCGCACCGTGTCGGCCAGCGTCACGAAATTGCCCGAGCGCTTCGACATCTTCACTTCCTGCCCGTCGCGCAGCAGCTTGACCATCTGGACCAGCTTGACCTCGAACGGCTTTGCCGCGCCATCACGGCCAGTCATGGCCGCAACGGCGGCCTTGATGCGCTTGACCGTGCCGGCATGGTCCGCGCCCCAGATGTCGACCAGCGCGTCGGCACTCTGCGCCTTCTGGTAGTGATAGGCCAGGTCGGCGCCGAAATAGGTCCAAGTGCCGTCCGACTTCTTGATCGGGCGGTCCTGATCGTCGCCAAAGCGCGTGCTGCGGAACAGCGGCAACGCCACCGGCTCCCAGTCGTCGGGCAGCTTGCCCTTGGGCGCTTCCAGCTCGCCGTCATAGACCAGGTCAACACTGCGCAGCCAGGCCTCGGCCTCCTCGGGCTTGCCGGCGGCCTGCAATTCGGCCTCGCTGCTGAACAGGTCGTGGTGAATGCCCAGCAGGCCCAGATCGTCCTTGATCATCACCAGCATGGCAGCCACCGCGCGGGTGCGGAACAGCGCCAGCCACTCCTCCTCGGGCGCCGTGGCATAGCGGTCGCCAAATTCGGCGGCCAGCGCCTGACCCACGGGGATCAGATAATCGCCCGGATACAGGCCCTCGGGGATCTCGCCCACATCCTCGCCCAGCGCCTCGCGGTAGCGGACATGGGCGCTGCGGCCCAGCACCTGCACCTGCGCGCCGGCATCGTTGACGTAATACTCGCGGATGACCTTGTGCCCGGCATATTCGAGCAGGGCCGCCAGCGCATCGCCCACCACCGCGCCGCGGCAATGACCCATGTGCATGGGGCCGGTGGGGTTGGCGCTCACATACTCTACGTTGACGGTCGTGCCGCCGCCCGCCGCCGACTTGCCATAGGCGCTGCCGCCAGCGGCAATCTGGCGCAGTTCGGCCAGCCAGGCCGCCGGCGTCAGGCGCAGGTTGATAAAGCCCGGCCCGGCAATGTCGGCACTCACCACCTCGGGCAGCTTGTTCAGCTCGGCCACCAGCAGCGTGGCCAGCGCGCGTGGGTTGGTGCCCGCAGCCTTGGCCAGCACCATGGCCGCATTGGTCGCCAGATCGCCATGCGAAGGATCGCGCGGCGGCTCGACCGCCACGGCGCTTCGGTTCAGCCCGGCCGGCAGGGCGCCCTGGGCCACCAGCGCATCGAGCGCGGTGGCGACATGGCCCGCATAGGCAGAGAACAAGGGTTGGGCGGCAATGGTTGCGATATCGGACATGGCGCGCCGGTTAGCGCGTTTGGCCTTCTGACGAAAGCCCCGAGAATCGCAGGCTGCCGCCCGCCCGGTCAGCGCGTGGCGTTATAGGCCAGTTGCTGCTCGTTCAGCTGGAAGCCGACCAGCACCTCGAAGCTGGCCTTCGACACGGCCGCGCGCACCGACGCATCGGCCAGCGGATCGATCGCGGCGTCAGCCTCGCCGGCCTTGCGCTTTTTCAGAATGCGCGCGCGGATCGCCGGATCAAGCGTGGCTTCCTTCTTGTCGATCGAGGCATCGCCGCTGGCCACCGCCTCGGCGCGGGCCTGGCCATCCTCGAAATGCAGGCGCACGGTGTTCACCCGCTTGGCGATCACCACGTTGCCACCGCGCATCACCGTCACGAAATAGGGCAGCGCCACGTCGCGGGCGCCGCGCGTGTCGTTGCGGCGGGCCAGCACCTTGAAGCTGACATGCGCGCCCACCGGGTCCGACTTGTCGTCGCACACGCTGCGCACGTCGGTCAGCGCCGCCGACACATCGAGATTGTCGGCCGTCATCACGCCCGGCACGCGGAACAGCGTCATGTCGCCGGTGTAGTCGGCAATGCCCACCGCCGGGCAGGCCGAGCGAATCGCGGTGATGCCCACGCCTTCCTCGACGACGAGTTCGCCATGCGACTTGCA